>JAPPKV010000525.1 GCA_028819775.1 Gammaproteobacteria bacterium
GCGGATTCGGTCGCCACCAACATCCTCGTTCCCTACGGATGGGCTCTTGGGTCGGCCCTCCTGGTCCTATCCTTCGCGGCACTGGTCGGTTACGTGGCGATGCTGATCGCGAGGTCGCGCGAACGAACCGGACGAGACTCCCCGCCGACCTAGTCGCCGATGCCGGACCCGCACAAGAGCGCCGAAGAGGAGTACGCCGAAAGGCGCGCGTTGGCTCGGGCGCTGCCGATCATGGGCGACGGCCCCGTACCCGGGGATCGGGACCTGACCGTAGCTGACGACCGCGACAACCTGGTCTCGATCGTCAAGCTGTTCCTACGCTCGTGGCCCTACATCAAGCCGCAGTTCTTCGGTCACTGGATCTCCACGGGCGACACCAGCGACGGTTACTCCTACACGTACCTGCCGTTCTTGGTGAGTGCATTGGCTGCGGGGGGATTTCTCTATTACGACGTTTTTCCGGCCAACTCCGAACGTCACGTTCTCTATCCACTGGCGGTCTACGCCTGCGTCGCGGGCCTTGGGGTGTGGAGTTGGATCATCGCTTTCAGCGCCAACTCCAGGTTGCGCGTTGCCGCCACGGTCGGGGCGCTCCTGCTCGCCGCCTACGGCAACGTGGTCGTTGCTCCGGCTGCCATGCCGGAGTTCGCCGCCAGCCAGTGGATCGCGTGGGTGACGGGTGCCTGCGCGCTCGGCTGGCTGGTGCAGTGTCGATACGCCAACGGGCGGCTCGACGTGCGCGTTCGCGCCTCGACGCACCTGGTGTACTACTTCTTCATGGTCTACCTGCACAAGCTGATCAATCTGGCGGTCGGTCTCGTGCTCGCCGATCTGCTGTTCCAGTCGATTCTGCAGGCGGACCCGGTGATCCCCCTGCTGGCGGACGCCCTCGGCCGGGGCGAGCTGGCGCGGGGCATCCTGGAGGGAACGCTATCCGTCGAGGAGCAGTTCTTCTTCCAGTGGGTCTACGTCGGGATCAGCGTGACGTTGATCGTGGCCTTGACGCCGCTGCGCATCATGATCGGCGGCGGCGAGTACTCGTGGATCATGTCCGGCACCGGGGCGGGCTGGTACAGGATCTGGATCCTGCAGCGCATCAACCAGGACCTGCGCACGGCGCTCATTGAACGTTGGCACACCCTGTCGCTCAGCTACCACAGCGATCACCGCACCGGCGACTCGATCTTCCGCATCTACCAGGACAGCGCCCAGGTGACGTCCGTGATCGACACCCTGCTCGGCATCGCGATGCTCATCTTCAGCTACGCCACTAGCATCTTCCTGTTGTCGCTCCTAAGTCCCTGGATCGGACTCATCATGCTGAGTGTCGCGGTGCCGACGCTGGCCTGGGCGAAGTGGGCCATGCCGCGCATGCGCACGAAGGCACTGGCGGCGAGGGCGGCGACGTCCGACGTGACGTCCCGCCTGCAGGAGTCGTTCAGCGCCATCCGGCTGATCAAGGCATACGGGGCCGAAGACCGCATCCAGAAGCGGCTCGAAGAGGACTCGGTGATCCTGTTCAACACCGCCTACCGGGTCCGGGTCCTTATGGCGCTGGTCGGCATCATCACGTTCAGCATCGTCGCGGGGGCCATGCTCGCCAGCGAATACCTGGTCGCACGGTGGGCCTACCTGGGGGTGCCGACGTTCTCCGTCGAACTGATCGCCTTCGTGGGCTTGAGTTTCGTGATCTGGAATCTCACGGCCCATCAGTGGTCGCGGGACGAATTCCAGGGCGCAGCCGCCGGCGTACGCTGGGGCATGCAGAAATGGATGGCCGCCCAGGACATCGCCATGGGCCTGAAGCGTGTATTCGATATCCTGGACCTTGAGCCTGATGTCGTGGATGCCGAGGACGCCGTCCCACTGACCCTTTTCCAGCGGGAAGTGCGGTTCGACAACGTGACCTTCGCCTACGAGCCGGACCGTCCGGTGCTCGACGGCGCCAGTTTCGCCGCCGAGAGCGGCACCATCACCGCCATCGTGGGTCCCACGGGTTCCGGCAAGAGCACGCTGATGGGGCTCCTGCTGCGTCTCTACGATCCCGAGGCCGGGGCGGTGTCCATCGACGGCATCGACCTGCGCGGCTACACGGTGGCTTCGCTGCGCGGCAACATCGCCATCGCCCTGCAGGAAAACGTCCTGTTCGCGATGTCGGTCCGCGACAACATCCGCTACGTCGCCCCGGACGCGGACGAGGAGGAGGTCCGCGAGGCCATCCGCATCGCCTGCATGGAGGACTACGTGGACGCCTTGCCGGACGGTCTGGACACCGTCCTCGGCGACCGCGGCGGCCGCATCTCGACCGGCCAGCGCCAGCGACTGTCGATCGCCCGCGCCGTGGTGCGCAACACGCCCTTGCTGATCCTCGACGAACCCACGGCGGCGCTTGACGCGGCGACCGAGAACCGGGTCATGACGAATCTATCGGAGTGGGCCGCCGGCCGAACGGGCACCGGGGACGGGGCGGACAAGCGGGCCATCTTCCTCATCACCCACCGCATCTCGACGATTCGCCGTGCCGACAACATCCTCTATCTCGACGCCGGCCGCATCACCGAGAACGGCGACCACGACGCCTTGATGGCCCTCAAAGGCGGTCGCTACCGAGCCTTCGTCGAGGCGGAGTCGCATCTTTCCCGGGCGACGGAGGACGCTGGTTCGTGACGGACGTCAGCGCCCCCAAGACGACGCTGCGCGACCGCGAGGCCGAACTCGACCGGCGCGCGAGCCTCATCGACACGGACACGGACTTAAGCTTCGGCGAGACGCTGGAGGTTGCGGCGCGCGGGATGTTCCTTGCCCGCCACTTCGCGGGCCGTTTCCTCCTCAAACTCACGCTGATGTTTTTCGCCATCGCCGTGCCGTTGGTCATGCTCCCGTGGCCGATCAAGATGATCATCGATCACGTCGTGCTCGGCACACCCATCGAGGAAGCGACCGGCTATCCTCCCATCTGGCGCCCGTTCTTGGATGCGCTGGCCGGGTCCGGACCGCTCGAAGTGCTGCTGGCGGTCATGGCCGTTCTCGCGCTGTTCGTCCTCTTGATCGGTGGCTACTCACAGGGCGACAACGCCCGGGACGAGACGGAGGGGAACCTGGAGGAGGGCCACGACACGGCCACCAAGGTCGAGAACAGCCTGCACGGCGCGCACAGCTACGTCGGGGGGATCTACGGCTACATCGATTTCAAGATCAACACGCGGCTCACCCAATCGGTGAACCACTACTTCCGGGCCCGGTTGTTCGAGCGGATCAAGGCGTTGCCGATGACGACCCTGGAGGAGCAGCGCATCGGCGACAGCGTCTACCGCGTCATGTACGACGCGCCGGCCATCAACCAGGGTTTCTACGGCACCTGGTATGCCATCGTGATGGCGATGGCGGTCATGTTCATGGCCATCGGCACGTTCATGAGCGCCTACCCCGACTCGCCGGGCTTCATCCTGCTCCTCGCCTGCGTGTTCCCGTGCATCTTTTTGCTCTCCGTGGGCTTCTCGCGCATGGCGCGACGTCGCGCCCAGTCATCGCGAGCGGCGGGCGCCATTACCACGAGCACCATCGAGGAGGGCATGGACAACATCCTCGCGGTGCAGAGCCTGGGGGGCAACCGCAAGGAGAAGGAGCGGTTCGGCGACGATAGCGACGAGTCGTTCAAGCGCTACCGCGGCTACGTCTGGGTGGGCATCACGGTGGGTCAACTGGTCGAGATCGGCTACTACATGATCGTCATGGGCTCGGT
>JAPPKV010000342.1 GCA_028819775.1 Gammaproteobacteria bacterium
GGTGGCGCCGTTCTCCGCCCGTGCGGAGGTGGCGGCTTCCGTGTCGATGCCGATCGAGTGGTCCGAACTCGACGACGACCTGCACAACTCGAACCACAACCTGAAGAACGCCGTCGACCGACTCGAGCGACTCGGCGATCCCATGGCGCCGCTCCTCGACACGACGCCGGACCTGCACCGTGCCCTCGGGCTACTTGGAGAGCGCTTGGCAGACCCGTAGCGCCCCAAAGCCAGGGCCGGCCGCGTCCGAAGGACGCGCCTTCGCCTTTCGCTATGCGCTTTAACGCGCCGCTTGCGGCGCGCCGCCTCCGCCTCCGGCCCAGCCACGCCGAGTAAGCCCATCAAACAAACGCCACGGTCGTTCCCGCTCGTCAGAGCGGGCGCTCCCTTTGGCGTTTGTTCCATGCGAGACGCGACCGCTTCGCGGTCGCCCCGATAATTCGCTGCGCTAATTCTCCCGGCGGCGAGGCGCCGCTGACCGCCAGGCAACAAACGGAGCATTTGTTACATGGAAGGGGCGGGGGCGCGCCCTTGCGGGCGCGTTGGGAGTTTCGCTCGCGCGAAACTCCTACGGCGCAAGTCTCTGGCCGTTGCCGTTCGACTCCGGCTTGTCGCCGCCTTCGGTTTCACGCCCTGCGGAGCGGACCGTCCGGTCGACCGTGGTGGTCTGTTGGCCCGCTTCGATGGCATCGCGTATGGCGGTGACGTTCTCCGGACGCGTCGGGTGGAATTCGCCGAGCGTGCACGGCATCGAGGGCGCCTCGGGACGGAACCGCGGGACACCCCTGAACTGGTCCCTGGCGCAAAGCCGCATGCCCCGCTTCTCGATGCGCAGGATCATGTCGGGCTGGAGGCCCATGCAACGGTTGGGGAGAATGTTGAGCCACTTTTCGTCGCCACGGCCATGGAACACCAGGATCTGGTGGTTCATGATCTCAACGCGGCGGTATTTCCCCGTGGAGAGACACCGGGAGGATTGCTCGTAGGCTTCCTCGCTCAACGGGTTGGCCAGGATCTCTTCCGCCGTGATCGGTGGCTCGTCATCCTGGGCCGGTTCCTGCTCCTCGGCCGTTGCCACAGTCAGACTGGCCGCGGCCAGCAGCATCGTCAGTAGGCCCCGCGTCGTCATGCTAGCGCGTCCCGCGAGTACACGAGCCGTCAAGGAGCAGAATCAGGCAGTTGTCCATATGCAACCTGAGTGTGAGCTAGTGCTCCGCACTCTTGATCTCGGACGACATCCGCCTCGTAGTTTACGCCACCTAGCACGCCGAATGGCCGTTTCGTCGCAGTCAACGGACTCGCGCTAGTCGAGCCCGTAGCGTGTCCTCAGGTGCCCTAGGAACGCATCCGTTCCGAGCCGGGAACCGGTCACGTCGGCGACCAGTTCCAAGCTCCGCTTGATGCTTCCCCGACCATGCACATGCTCGCGCAGCCAGTCGAAAAGGACGGGGAACCGCCCTTCGCGGATGGCCTCGTCAAGACCCGGAATCGAATTCCGCGCCGCACGGAAGATCTGCGCAGCCATGACGGCACCCAATGTGTAGCTCGGGAAATACCCGATCAATCCGGCGAACCAGTGCACGTCCTGCATGCAGCCGTCGGCATAGTTGCCGGCCGTGGACAACCCGAGCGATGCCGACATGCCCTCGTTCCACGCATCGGGAATCTCGGCGACGGCGAGATCCCCGGTGAGCAACGCCGTCTCCAATCTGTAGCGCAGGATGACGTGCAGGGGATAGGTTAGTTCGTCGGCATCGACCCGGATGAAGCCGCGCTCGACCTTGGCGGCAAGCTTGACGAGATTGTCCGGCTGCCACTCCGGGGCATCCGTTTCGGCGCCCAGCAGAGCACGCTGGATAATCGGCGCCGCGAACTCGATGAACGGCGCGCCCCGGCAGACCTGCATCTCCATCAGCAGCGACTGGCTCTCGTGCAACGCCATGCCGCCGGCATGGCCCACCGGCTGGTTGCGCCACTCCCTCGGCAGGCCCTGCTCGTACATCGCATGGCCGGTCTCGTGAAGCACGGCGAACATCGACTCCAGAAAGTCGTGCTCGTTGTAGCGCGTGGTGATGCGGGTGTCGTCGGGGTCGCCGCCGCAGAAGGGATGATGGCTCACGTCGAGCCGCCCGCGGCCGAAGTCGAACCCGACCTCGGCCATGAGCGCCCGGCCCAGGGTCTCCTGGCGTTCGATGGGGAACGGCCCCTGCGGCACGCTGCCCACCTGCTGGCGAGCCATCGCATCATCCACCATATCGGGGAGCACGGCACCCAGTTCGTCGAACGCCGCCTCGATGACCGTGCGGGTCAGGCCCGGCTCGTAGTTGTCGAGCAACGCGTCGTAGGGCTCGCATTCGAGAGTGCCGGCCAACGCCTGGGCTTTCTCGCGGGTGAGGTCCACGACGGTGCGCAATCCGTCCACAACCGCGTCCCAGTCGTTCTCGCCCCGCGCATCGCGCCAGGTCTGCTCGCAGACGGACGCAGCAAGCGACAACGCTCTCACGAGGTCGGCGGGCACGGCGCGCGCCCTCACCCAGTCATGGCGGATCTTCTCCACGTTGACGGCTTGCCAAGGTTCGAGTTCCTCCCCTGCCGCGGCATCCACGAGTTCACCGGTTTCCGACGCCGCCGTGAGCTCGTGGACCATTCCAGTCAGCGTCGCCAACGCTTCGCCGCGCACCGTGCCGCTGCCGGTCGGCATCATCACCGCCTCGTCCCAGGACAGCATGGCCAAGGCGTGGTTGAGGTCGCCGATCCGCTTGAACCGTTCGTGCAAGGTGTCGTAGCCCATCGCTTGTCTCCAAACCCTTAAGCGGCAGTCTGTGTGACTCGCCGCGTCCAAGGCAAGTTCAACCGAACCGAGACACTCGCCACGTTTTCCATCGTATAGTTAAACGGTCGCGAAACGAGGAGGGGGCATGAGCGCCGCACAAGGTCTGAAATACATCGGCACACGGCCGGTTCGCCCCGACGGGTTGGAGAAGGTCACGGGGCGCGCCAATTTCGGCGCCGACCACGCCATGCCGGGAATGCTGCACGGCAAGGTCGTGCGAAGTCCCCACGCCCACGCACGCATCCGCGCCATCGACACGTCCCGTGCCGAAGCCATGCCGGGTGTGCTGGCGGTCATCACCGCCGCCGACTTTCCGGACCGGACCAATTTCAGCTTCGGCCGCAAGGGGTTCAACAACAACCTGATCGCCAGCGACAAGGTGCTCTATCACGGCCATGCCGTCGCCGCCGTCGCCGCGACCTCCGTGCAAGCGGCGGAAGGGGCGGCAGAAGCCGTTGTCGTGGACTACGAGGTTCTCGAAGCCGTCACCGATGCGCTCCAGGCACTCGAACCCGATGCACCCATCCTGCACGACGATCTCCGCACCCAGGGGTTGCCCGAGCCGTCCACGGCATTCACCAACCTGGTCAAGAAGCAAGTCATCTCCAAGGGCGACGTCGAGGCGGCATTCGCCAAGGCCGACGAGATCGTCGAACGGACCTTCGTGACGCCCATGGTCCACCAGGGCTACATCGAGCCCCATGCATGCGTCGGCAGTTTCAACGAGGACGGCCAAGCCACCGTCTGGTGCAGCACGCAAGGTCACTTCGGCGTGCGCAGCATGACCGCGATGGCGCTGGGCATGGACGAGGGAGATATCCGTGTCATCGCCAGCGAAATCGGCGGCGGATTCGGCGGCAAGACCACGATCTACCTGG
>JAPPKV010000208.1 GCA_028819775.1 Gammaproteobacteria bacterium
GCAGCGCGACGGGTTGTCCGTCCTCCTCGCGGAAAGCCAGCATCGCGTTGCTGTCTCCGCGCCACCAACTGTCCTCCGCGTTCAACCGTACGCGCCGCGCCCGTACGCCCGACGCATCGAGAACGTCGACGAGGCCGATGGGAGCATCGGAAGTCCCCGAACGCGCCGGGATCTTGAAGTCGATGCCTTCGCGACGGCCGACGATCTGCAGGGCGTCCGCGAGGGCCGTGTCCTCGATGTCGGCGTCCCCGTCAACCGGCAAGTCGTAGATATTCAAAAGACGCTGCCGTGCCGCCTTCTCGGCCGTGTGCCGGCTCATCGTCCGCGCCCGTTCGAGATTCGCTTCGTCGACCACGGCCAGGCGGCGGTTGAGGCGTTCCAACGTGAACGCAACCGCGCGAAACGAGGCGAGTGCCGGCAGGAGCAGGCCTTCGGCGGCCAGCGTCTCGGTCGACTTGCCCGCGACTGTTGCCGCGTCGAACAGGGAGAGCCAGCTTGTCCGCGTCAGCGGTATGACCGCTTCGGTCGAACCGCTCCCGGCAAGCTCCCCCGGGTCGACGATATCCATGAACACGCTTGCGCCGGGCGGTGGTCGGGGAACCCAGACCACGTCGCGGCGGACGGATAGCGTACAAGGAGGCGCCAGTTCGAGCGTCAGACCCGATTCGGCCAGCGCCGTTGGCCGCGGAATGCGACCGACAAACCTTGAGAGCGTGTCGGTGATTGCGGTCAGCCAGGTATCGAACTGTTCCGCGAGTTCCGCCGGGTCAACCTCGGATAGCTTGGATGCCGGTAGTCGCCGCAACACGGTATCCGGCAGTCCCTTGGCGACGAGGCTCAAGGTGGTGCCCTCGTCGCCTTCTTGTTCGTCCCGTCCCACACCCGGCATCAACCAGCCCGATTCGCGGCGCAGCAGATGCTGCGGGGCCGCCTGCTCGACGCCGTCCTTGAACTCGACCAGGAACAGGTTGACGGTGCCCTTCTCGATGAACCACACGCTGGCGGAATCGGCCAGTTCCACCGGCCGGTTTCCGGCGCAAGGCACGGATGTACCGGAACGTGCGGCGAGTTCCGCGATCGACGTGTATTCCGGCTTCGCGTCGGGCATCAGCCGGACTTCACCAGCTTGTAGTAGGTGCCATCCTCGTCGGCGATCAACTCGTCATGCGTACCACGCTGCACTTGGAGACCCGCCTCAAGCACGATGATTTCATCGCAGTCCCGCACGGTGGAAAGCCGGTGCGCCACGATGAGGCAGGTGACGCCACGCCGCCGCAACGCATCGTCCACCAATTCCTCCGTCGAGGCGTCGAGGGCGCTGGTCGCCTCGTCCAGGATGATGACGGTCGGGTTGCCCACTAGCGCCCGGGCGATTTCCAGGCGTTGCCGCTGGCCGCCGCTGAAGTTCACCCCGCCCTCCTCGACGAGGGTCGAGTAGCCCTGGGGCCTTAAGAGGATTTCATGATGGATGCACGCATCTCGCGCCGCGGAGAAAATGGCTTCATCCGGAACGGCGGGGTTCCACAACGTGATGTTGTCGCGCAAGGATGCGGAAAACAGCACGACGTCCTGATCCACCATGGAAATGGACCGTCTAAGCACCTCCTCGGGAATGTCGTCCCGCCGGTGGCCATCGAAGAGGATTTCCCCGGACCACGGCTGGTAGATTCCCGAGACCAGGCGCGCCAGGGTCGACTTTCCCGAACCGCTCGGGCCGACCACGGCCACCCGCTGACCCGGACTGATTGCGAGGTTGAAGTCCTTGATAAGCGGCGGTTTGCTCCTGTTGAACCCGAAGGTGACGTCTCGGAGTTCAAGCGCCCCGGCAAGTTGGAGGCGGCCTTTGAACGTGGGGATCGACTCCGACTCCGGACTTCGGCGCGCGAAGACCGGGTCTTCGGCGGCCTTGGCGATGTCCTCCAGGCGTTGCAGGTCGGTTTCGAGCGCCTGGCGCTTGTCGGCGAATTCCAGGAACCGCCCGATCGGCGCGAGGAACATCTCGGCGAGGATATAGAACCCCACCAGCGTCCCGAGGGTCATCGATCCCATCATGACGAAACTTCCGCCCACACCCAGGATTGCCGCAGCGCGAAGTGCCCCGATAAGCCCTGGAAGCGCGGTATTGACGGCGCCGAGTTCGGAATAGCGTTGGCGGGCGGCGAGTTCGCGCGCCTGCTGACCACTCCAGCGCGAGAAGAACCGGTCGTCGGCGCCCGTCATGCGCAGGTTGTCCGCTGACTGAAGCATCTGCATGCCGACGCCGATCAGCAAACCTTGTTCGCGCCTCATCGCCTGGCTGCGAACGGCCCGGAATGCGTTGAGGGAATGGGCCAGCACACCGTGCAGGACGGCAAGAGCCAGCACGAGAAGCGTGAGCAGGGCATCGTAGGCCAACATCGCGGCGAGCAGCACCGTGCTCATCGCCATGTCGACGAGGAGCACCAGGAACTGATCGGTCAGGTTCTTCGCGACCCGGTCGGTGGACGAGACGCGATCGGTGAGATCGCCGACAAGGCGGTGCTCGAAGAACTCCACCGGCAACCGCAGCAGCTTTGACAGGCCTTGGCTGTAGCCAATCACCGATATTCGGATCGCAAGTCGTTTGAGGAATCGGTGCTTGAGCAGCGACAGGATGTAGACGAGCAAACCGGCACCGAGAAGCGCAAACACCAAACCGCCCCACGGCCCGTGGTTGTTGAGCACGTCGTCCACGAATGCACTCAAGGAAGCCGGTACCGCGAGGGAGAGCAACGTCAGCATGAGTCCGCACGCGACCGTGCCCGTAAGCACGCGCCATGACCCCGCGAGCAAAGCGTTCAATTGGCTGAACAAGCCGGGCCGCTCGCCGCCGCGCTCGAAGTCTTCGCCGAGCTTGAACCGCAACGCGATTCCACTGTAGCCCTTGTTGAACTCCTCGGCGGAAACCCTGCGTCGCCCGGTGGACGGGTCGTTGAGATAGAAATGGCGTGAATCGAAGCCTTCGACAATCAGGAAATGGCTGAATTGCCAGAACACGATCACCGGCAGATCCACCTTCTTCAGCGCCTCGGCACGTACACTCAGGCCACTGCATTCGAGGCCATAGTGTCTCGCGGCGCGCATGATGCTCGCGGCGCTGCTGCCGTCACGGCTCACCTCGCATTTCTCGCGCAACTCGGTAAGTGGCGCCCAGCGCCCGAAGTGGCCCAATATGCTGCCGAGGCATGCTGCGCCGCATTCCGAGGCGTGCATCTGCAGGAGAATCGGCGTCGTTAGGCGTTTTCTAGAGGGTTCCGAAACGCCGTTTTGCCTGGCCCCGTTCGAGGCGCGTCGTGGCATCCTGCTTTTCACCTCATTCCGAATAGCGCGAGCGGAGATTGTCTGCCGACCTCGATGACGACCCGGCATTCCATGGCCGCAAGGGATCCGAAATCAAGGCTTTCGTCGAGGGCGATATCGACGCGGTGTATGGACACCGGTGCCGATGATCCAAACGCGGGTACCTCAGATAGCCCTACAGGGGCGATTGCCGCGACCTCGCCGTCAAGGGCAGCGGCGTCGCCGGCGTCAACGGCTAGCTCTATCAATGCCGGCATACCGAGGGCAATGTCCGGCACGACGCCCCGGTGTACCCAGACGAGCACCTGCACGGACCGGTTCTCCTCAGATGTGCTCTTTCTTGCGAGGGGCAGGCCCCTCGCGCTCCCCGGCTGAGGGCTCTCTCTTGCG
>JAPPKV010000407.1 GCA_028819775.1 Gammaproteobacteria bacterium
TGACATAAACCCTGAAACTCCACGGGCTTCAACCCATCGCGGCTATTGCGCGAGACGACCGGCTCGCGATCCATGAGCACGTTCCGCGTCGCCTTCTGGTCGCCAGAGGTAACATGACGCCGGGAGCGAAGCAAACGAGCGAGGGAGTGTTGCACACTTCGCACAGCACGATGTCGAGGTCACTGCCGGGGACGATGTTCCGGTCGGTGGTCACTGCGTCGAGGTGAAGGCGGTCCACACATGTTACCGCTCCACACGGAGGGCTGACCGAAGGCGCGGCTTGCAACCGTCGCGAGGCCGCTGCATGGTGAAGGGAACATGATGGCAACGAGGAGTCATGCCTCAGTGAACGACGCCATGTCAACCGATGCGATCCTTGGACGCCGCCGGCCCGCATCCACGGCCTTGCGGCGGTGGGCGCCATGACACCGGGGGAATTCATCGCCAAGTGGCGCGTGGTTGAACTGACGGAACGCTCGGCGTCGCAGTCTCACTTCAACGACCTGTGTCGGCTGCCGGGCGAGCCGACGCCGACGGACCGTTCCGGCGAATGGTACTGCTTCGAGCCGGGGCGCGGAAGGACACCGGCGGCGACGGCTGGGCCGATGTAGCAAGGCCGCGGCGAAGGAACTCAGGGTTCGCACATTGACGAATATCTACAATGCCCGACCGCAGTGGCTCGCCGATGCTCACGCGACACTTGATGCCGCGGTTGCAAGGGTGTACGGGTGGGACGCGGGGATATCGGAGGAGGAGACGTTGCGGAATCTGCTGACGCTCAATACAGCGCGAAGGGAGTAGGGTGATCGATCCGCGAAAAAGAGGAACTACGCTTCGGCATCGCTTGGCGCGAGGCGGCCTCGATGACGGCGCTGAACGCGCGAGCGACAAGTCTCCTCACGGGCCGCGTGTGGCTTCCCGTCCCAGGCAAGCAGCCGCCCGTCCTCGTCCAGGGAGAGTCGCCGTTCGAGAAGGAGCTGAAGCCATGCGCCGACTGATCCCCGTCCTGCTGTTCCTGCTCACCGGCTGTGGAGGAGGGGGTACCTCCTCCTCCCCGCGGCTCGAAGCTCCCGAACCGCCCCGGGCCGTCCGCGTCGTCGACGCTGACACGATCGACATCGACGGCACCCGTTACAGGCTTCACGGCATCGACGCCCCCGAGTCCTACCAGACCTGCCGCGCCTGGGGGCAGACCTGGGAATGCGGCGAGGCGGCCACACAAGCCCTCCTGTCGCACGCCGACAATATCTCGTGCACAGGGGAAGCTTCGGATCGCTACGGCCGCGTTGTCGGCCGTTGTACGGCCCGGGGGGTCGACGTCAACGCATGGCTCGTCCGGGAGGGGTGGGCCCTGGCCGCCTACTCGACCGACTACAACGACGAGGAGGCCGACGCCCGCGCCCAACGCCGCGGCATCCACCGGGGGGTGTTTGTCGATCCCGCCGACCGACGCCGCGGCCAGCGCCTCAAAGGGGAGGACACCATCGCCGGCAACTTCACGCCGGGAACCGTCGACATCCCGCAACTCGCCAATGGCCTCCTGTGGGGCACCGTGACCGTTGACGGACAGCTCCTCGATCACAGCGTCTTCGGCATCACCGCTGCCGGCGACGCCGTCTCCTTCGGCGACTGGCAGGCCACCGATCCCGACGTCACCGGGAGCGCCACGTGGACCGGCGACATGATCGCGATTACTCACGCTGGCGACGAGCGGGCCGCCGGCTCGGCTCGGCTCACGGTCAAGGACCTGGGGCAGCCGATCATGGATCTCACGCTGTCGAGCGCCGACGCCAGCGCATTCGCCGCGCTCCACTGGTCTGACATTCCGATTCACGAGGGAGCCTTCAGGGCAAGCGACGGCTCGATGCACGGACGCTTCTACGGCCCGCAACACCCCGAAGCAAGCGGCGTGTTCTACCGTGACGGGTGGCGCGGCGCGTTCGGCGTCAGTCGCTGATGATCCCGACAAATACTTGTCGCCCTACCTGAGTCCCGTGCCCCTCGATTTGCGCAGGTTTCTCGTATAGTCGCAGTCCGGCCAATTCGAGCAGCCGAGGAAGCGACCGTAGGGGCCGATTCTGGTATTCAGCCAGCCGTCGCAGACCGGACAGGCCTCGATTGCCCCGCCGCAGTCGCGGCAGCGGTAAGCCTCACCGGATCTGACGGGAAGGCCGCTTCCGCACGCAGGGCAAGCACGCGCCGTTTGCTCGCAAAGCGGAAAATTCGAGCAACCATAGAAGACGCTTCCGTCGCGGGTGCTTTCGCGGCGCACAATCCGTCCGCGAGTGCATCGCGGACAGGATACATCGCCCTCCGGCGGACGGCCGAACACGTTGACATCGTATCCGCCGTCGATCAACTCCGAAACGAATTCCGACGGCGGGCCGCCATCGGCAAGCAGGAAGACCTGCCGTTTTGCCCGGGTGATGGCTACATAGAGAAGGCGTCGCTCCTCGGCATTCGGATGGGCCTCGGGCGCTGCGAGCACCAGATCGAGCAGCGGGTCGTCGGCTATCTCGACGGGAAACCCGTGCTTCCCCGAACACAGACCGAGGACCACCGCATAGTCGGCCTCGAGACCCTTGGAACGGTGTATAGTCATCCAAGTGAAGCGAAGACCTGGATACTGCTTTGGCAGCGCACTCAGATTGCGGGGCCGCAGATGCCGATAGCGGCCCAGCAGCAGCACTTCCGACGTTCCATCGTGCCGGCTGGCATCCTCCGCGATCCGGTCGAGGGTCTCTTTCAGAAGCGAGAGTTTCTGCTCGCCGGGAAGTCCTACGTATACCGCGGGCCTGTCCGCCTTACGCTTCGCGCGGACCCTCTTGCGGATTTGTGCGGGGTTGCGCAGCACGAAATCGGTGGCGACTGCGGCGATGCGGTCGGGGCAGCGGAACGTGGTAGCGAGATCGATGCGCTCGAACGCGCCGAAATGGTCTCCGAACTCCCGCATGACCGCAATGTCCGAGCCGCCGAAACGGTAGATCGCCTGCCAATCATCGCCTACCGCGAACAGCTGGGCCCCCGGTGTGCTGTCGAGAAGCGCCTTCAGCAACTGCGCGCGGGACGGCGAAATATCCTGGAACTCGTCGACCAGGATGTATCCGAACGGGCTGCGGTAACGTCCTTCCTCCACGAGACTGGTCGCACGGTTGATCATGTCGTGGAAGTCGATCTCCCCCGAGCGGGCAAGCGCTTCCTGGTAGCGCTCGAATATCGGCCGGAACACCGCAAGGAAAGCCTGCGCCCGCTCCCTGTCCCGATGGGCGCCGGCGCGTCCCTCGATGTCGGCAAAGGACAGCCGACTGCCCTTGAAGTGCTGCAGGAAGGTCGCCACCAGCCGCGTGAACGGATCGATCCGCCCCTGTTGTTCGAGAGCGGCGAACACATCCTCCCGCGGGATCGGTGAAAGCGTCACATCATGGGCCGCAAGCTTGTCCGTCAGGTTGCGGAGCAGCCTGCCGTCGGCGTGTTCGTGACTGAAGGTTTCGATCAGGACGGTGCCGTGCTCGGCATGGACGCCACGCTTCCACGCCATTTCCCGTTGATATTGCTCCCGGTCGACAAAAGGCGCCGTGTTCCCTGCGGCGTCGATCCCGAAGTGTTCGATATAGATGCCGTGCTCGAGAAGATGGAAGTCGGGCCTGTACTGGCGTTTCTCCGAGGTCGCCAGATCGTGCTCGTAGGGCGCTTCGTACTCGTAGGC
>JAPPKV010000216.1 GCA_028819775.1 Gammaproteobacteria bacterium
CTCGGGGGCTTGCTCGATGCCGAGCGGGAAGGCGGCGCGGTGGTCGCCCGTCTTCCACGCGTGCCCGGCCGGCGCGACCATGAGTACATGCACCTGTTCGCAGGCGAGATCGACTCGGTGCCGGCGGAGGAACGAACGGCAGCCTCCACGACACCGAGGTCGAGCCGTCTCGACGAACTCGAGGCCCGCGTTCAGACCCTCGAAACAGAGTTGGCCGCGCTGAAACAGCAATTGTCCGCGTAGGGGCGGCCCTTGTGGCCGCCCACCGTGACGAATCGACGCCGGGCTTTCCCTCACTACCCAAGTCCGCCACACTGACGCCATGAACAAGCTCGAACTCTTCATCGACGGCGAATTCGTCGCGAGCCGCGGCGCTGGCATCGACGTGACCAATCCCGCCACCCAGGAAGTGCTGTGCGAAGTTCCGTTCGCCACCGCCGACGAAGTGGACCGGGCCGTCAAGGGTGCCAAGGAGACGTTTCGCGCCTGGCGCGAGGTTCCAACGCCGGAGCGCGCACGGCTGCTGTTCGCCTACCAGGATCTCCTGAAGAGGCACCAGGACGACATCGCTCGGGAACTCTGCCGGGACACGGGGAAGACCTGGGAGGATGCCCGGGGCGAGGTTTGGCGGGGCATCGAGGTGGTCGAGCACGCCTGCAGCATCGCCTCGCTCATGATGGGCGAGACGGTCGAGAACGTGGCCCGGGGCATCGACACCTACAGCCTCGTGCAGCCCATCGGGGTTTGCGCCGGCATCACCCCGTTCAATTTCCCGGCCATGGTGCCGTTGTGGATGTATCCGCTGGCCATCGCCTGCGGCAACACGTTCATCCTGAAACCGTCGGAACAGGATCCCACGGTTCCCAACCGGCTGATGGCGCTGCTCAAGGAGGCGGGGGCACCGGACGGCCTGGTGCAGGTGATCCACGGCGGCAGGGAACAGGTGGATGCGCTGCTGACCCACCCGGACGTCCGGGCGGTCAGTTTCGTGGGTTCGGCACCCGTGGCCAAGTCCGTGTATTCAAAGGCGGCGGCGAACGGCAAACGCGTCCAGGCGTTGGCGGGTGCCAAGAACCACCTGGTCGTCATGCCCGACGCGGACAAGGAACAAGCCATCGCCAGCCTGGTCGGGGCGACCTGCGGGGCGGCCGGCCAACGCTGCATGGCGATCAGCGCCGCGGTACTGGTGGGCGGAGCTTCGGATTGGCTCCCCGATCTCACCTCCGCCATGGCGGCGGTGCGCCCGGGACCCTGGGACGACGAGGGGGCCGGTTACGGCCCCCAGATTACCCGCGCCGCCCGGCAGCGCATTCTCGATGCGATCGAGTCCGGCAAGGCGGACGGGGCGGATTGCCTGTTGGACGGCTCCGAGTGCGACGTGCCCGGCTATCCGGACGGGAACTGGGTCGGACCCACGTTGTTCGCGAACGTGACCCGGGACATGTCGATCTATGCTCAAGAGATCTTCGGTCCGGTACTGGTCGCCTCCACGGTGGCCACGCTGGACGACGCCATCGGTCTCGTGAACGCCAATCCCTTCGGCAACGGCGTTTCGATCTTCACCTCGTCCGGCGGTGCCGCGCGCCGCTTCCAGCGCGAGATCGAGGTCGGGCAGGTGGGCATCAACATCCCGATTCCGGTGCCGCTGCCGTTTTTCTCGTTCACCGGGTGGAAGGACTCGTTCTTCGGCGACCAGCACGCCTACGGCAAGCAGGCAGTGCGGTTCTACACGGAGACCAAGACGGTGACCGCGCGTTGGTTCGACGAGGTGCCCGCCGACGCTCCCAATATGACGATTAGGCTCAGATAGCGCTGCGGATTGCCATCGGACACTTGTCGGCTACCACCGGCGAGTCGTCCGAGCGCGCCGCGGCGAGCACGACGTCGCCGCCGACGGCCACAACGGTTCCGATCTTCCTCGACCCGGCCATGACGTCGGCGCCGACGGCCGGGCCTTCGCCATCGAACTCGTACCGGCGCAGTTGTTGTTTCACCTGACCGCGGTGTTCGGCGCGCGCGACCACTTCCTGGCCGAGGTAGCAGCCCTTGGCGAAATTCACGGCCCCGACGTCGGTGAGGCCGATCATCTGCGGTAGGAAGCTCCCGCCAATGGCCTCGGTCACCAACACGAAGCCGGTGGCGGCACAGGCGTTGGCGAATGCGGCATGACCCTCGTCCGGCGTCGAAAGCGTCGCGTAGTGGCCGACCGGCGGCAGTTCGAAGGCCCCCGGTGATGCCGCCGGGGACAATCCAACGCCCGTCCGGGCCTCGCTGAGTTTGGACTTCGCGAACAACAGGTACTTGCCGAGTTCGCGAGCGAGGATCGGCGTGACGCTTGGATGGACGAGCAACCGGACGTGGTTCGACTCGCCGGCCGCCCAACCGTTGGCGACGACGCGCCCCTTCAGGTTGCACAACGCCATGGGCAGGGCGCGACCAGGTGTGAGGTGGTCCAGGTCGGCCGTCACGTAGCCCTGCAGGAAGGCGGCCGCATCCGGCCCGACGAAATCCACTTGTGCGAGATGTCTCACGGCGCGCAACAGCGAGTTCCCAATCCCTTTGCGGGCATTTTCGCATGACTTGCCGTCGGCGGAAGACGATGATGTGACGATGCGTGAAGAGTGCGAAGACGACCGGCAATACGATCGCGTGCTGTGGCGGAGCCGCCGGGGCATGCTCGAACTCGATCTCGTGCTCGTCGACTTCGTCCGGGCGCGGTATGCGCTGCTGCCTTGCGCCGAGCAGGCGGCCTATCGCGGTCTATTGGATCAGGACGACTGGGCGGTGTGGGAGTGGCTGCAGCGTCGCGCGACGCCGCCCGCGGCGTATGCGGGGATCGTCGAGAGCATCGTCGGCTTCGTCGCGGACCGCCCACACGGACGTCGTGAATAACGCCCGCGCATCGCCTGCCCTGACGCTTGACCCCGATACCCATCCGTGTCGTGACGCGGTTGCCGATTCGACGACCGCCGTTCCGAGGCCGGGGTTGGAGGTCGACTGGACGCCGGGTTGGGACTGGCTGGGCTGTGTCCTGGCCATACACGTCTTGGTGGCGGGGCCTTGGGCCGTCAAGGTCAGCGCTTGGCTGCTTGGCCTGGCGGCGCCGGCGTTCGCCTACTACGTGTGGGTGTTCTGTCGCGCGGAAAGCTGGCGTTTCGCGCTACGCAACGAACGCGTCGTGTTGTTCGAACCGGAACGAGGCGATGGCACCCGGGTTCCGGCGCGGCTTCGCGGCCCGCCGTGGATGACCGAGCGTTGGGTCGTCGTACGCACTTCCCGACGCACGCTGGTGCTGCGTGCCGGGCGCTACGACGCGGCGGTGTTCGCTAGGTTGCGGCGCGCACTTCTCGGCGGTGCGGCCAACGGCTGAAGTACGTCGAGCGGGTCCGCCGCCGGGTACAGGACGCTCGGGATTGGTTGGGAGACCGGGCGAGGGTAGTCCAGAGTGTAGTGGAGCCCGCGGCTTTCCTTGCGCATCACCGCGGCCCGGACGATCAGTTCGGCCACGTGCACGAGGTTACGTAGTTCGATGAGATCGGCACTCAGGCGATGACGGGCGTAGTAGTCGTGTATCTCTTGGCGCAAGAGGTCGATGCGGCGTTGTGCACGCTGCAGGCGCTTGTTGGTCCGCACGATGCCGACGTAGTCCCACATGAAACGTCTGAGTTCCGTCCAGTTGTGGGCCAGGACGACTTGCTCGT
>JAPPKV010000511.1:0-1206 GCA_028819775.1 Gammaproteobacteria bacterium
GCGTCAACATCGAGGGCCACTGCGACGAGCGTGGCACGCGCGAGTACAACCTGGCTCTCGGCGAACGGCGGTCGGAGGCGGTGCGGCGCTACCTGATCTCGGCCGGAGTCCGTTCAACGCAGATCGAGACCGTCAGCTTCGGCGAGGAGCGGCCCGTGGATCCCGGTCACGACGAGAGCGCCTGGGCCAAGAACCGCCGCGCGGAGATGAGCTACCGTCAGTAGGCGGCATGTTCGGGGCGTTCGCTCATAGGGCAACAGCGTGGACGCACACGGTCGGATTAGCGCCTCGCACAACCCCGTAGGGGCTGCCCTTGTGGCGGCCCGCGACGGTTTCCTCCCGAGGTGCGCATTCGCCGCCGCGCACTTGCTATTTGCGGCCGGTGCATTGGCCGCCGCCGCGCCCGTCGAGGAGTCCGAGGGTCGCGAAGTTGTCCGGGATGGCGACCGCATCGGTTCGGACGCCGATGTCAATACCCTCTACTACGATCTCCAATTGGCGCTGGACGAAAACCGCCGCCTGCATGGCGCGGTCGAGGAACTGAACCACCGCATGGACCGGTTGGAGCGCGAACAGCGCGAACGCTATATCGAACTCGATCAGCGCCTTCTGGAACTCCGGGGCAATGGGCCGGCGACCGGGGACGCGGCATCCGGTACACCGGATGCGCCATCGGACGTGCCGACGGTACCGGTGACCGAGCGTGAGGCGTACAACGTCGCGATCGAACTGGTCAATTCGGCCCGACTACTCCCGGAATCCGAGCAACGGCCCCAATACCGGCGGGCCTTGGACCTGTTTCGCGACGTCATCAAGGACTATCCCAACGGCGAGTTCACCGCCAACGCGTTCTATTGGATCGGCCAACTCCACTTCGCGTTGACGGAGTACGAGGCTGCCCGGGCGGCGTTTGCCCAGGTCGACCTTCTCTACGACGACCACCCGAAGGTTCCCGATGCCCTCTACAAGCTGGGCGAGGTCTACAATGTGCTCGGCGACACGGACAGCGCGCGGGAGTACCTGAACCGCGTGATCAACGACTTTCCCACCAGCACCGCGGCGGGCCTTGCCCGGAAATATCTCGCGGACCTTCGTTGAGGACTACCTCGCCGCGGTGGGTGCCGGTTTTTGGCCCAACCCCCCCCCAGAACGACACCCACCCGAAAAAAGAGGAAATATTATAAGAGGAAGGGGCAGCCCCCACCC
>JAPPKV010000511.1:1216-3690 GCA_028819775.1 Gammaproteobacteria bacterium
CCCGTTTTTCGGCCGAAACCCCCGTATCTAACGACACGCTCCTTATCACGTATATCTTCTTCTCGCTGCTGGGCTAAGCCCTAAGCGTCGGCCGCCCCACGACGTTCGTGCGCTTGACCGGTTGCCCGCTGCGCTGCCGCTACTGCGACACCGCCTACGCGTTCACGGGCGGTTCGACCTTGGCCATCGACGAAGTCTGTCGTCGGGTCGCGGACAACCCGACCCGGTACGTTACCGTCACCGGCGGCGAGCCGTTGGCGCAGCCGGGTGTGCATGTCCTGATGTCCCGGCTTGCCGATGCGGGCCACGCCGTGTCCCTGGAGACCAGTGGCGCCCTCGACATCGCCGCAGTGGATACGCGTGTTTCCCGGGTGGTCGACTTCAAGACCCCGGGCTCGGGGGAGGCGCACCGCAACCGGTTCGAGAACGTCCGCCACTTGGGCTCCCGGGACCAGGTCAAGTTCGTGATCTGCGACCACCGCGACTACGAGTGGGCGAAGGCGCGCTGCGCCGAGCACGATCTGACGAACCGGGTGGATGACGTCTTGTTTTCGCCATCCGCGGACGAAATGGACCCTGCGGAGTTGGCGGACTGGATCCTGGCCGACGGGCTTGACGTGCGTTTCCAGATCCAGCTCCACAAGGTCCTGTGGGGCGACGAACCGGGGCGATGAACGAGCGCGCCGTCGTCCTGGTGTCCGGGGGCCTGGACTCGGCGACGGTTCTCGCGATTGCCAAGCACGAGGGCTACGTCTGCCACGCCGTGTCGTTCGACTATGGGCAACGGCACGGGGTGGAGCTCGACGCCGCGGCACGCGTCGCCCGCTCGGCTGGCGTCGTGGAGCATCGGGTCGTCAAGGTGGACATCGCCGCCTTCGGTGGGTCGGCGCTGACCGATCCCGGAATTCGCGTTCCCGAGTCGCCGACTACCGGTATCCCCATCACCTACGTGCCCGCCCGCAACACGGTGTTCCTCGCGCTGGCCCTCGCGTGGGCGGAAACGCTCACCGCCCGCCATCTGTTCCTCGGCGTCAACGCCGTGGATTACTCGGGCTATCCCGATTGCCGACCGGCCTTCATAGCGGCCTTCGAGCGGCTCGCGAACCTTGCCACCAAGATGGGCGTTGAAGGTGGGCGGATCGAGGTCCACACGCCGCTCATCGATCTCACCAAGGCCGACATCATCCGCCGCGGGACTGAACTCGGCGTGGACTACGCCGCCACGGTGTCGTGCTACCAGCCGAACGGCAGCGGCGAGGCATGCGGGCGTTGCGACAGTTGCCGCATTCGGCGCGACGGGTTCCAGGCCGCCGGCGAGGTCGATCCCACCCGGTATTGCCGTACGGAGCAATAGCGCTACATCGGTCGCTGGCGTCGCATTCGGACGCCATATAGTCTTCGGATTGTCGGACAGGTACGTAGTACCCGCTTGTCGATGAGGCGCGTCACGGGCGACAGGGAGAACTGCGTGGAGGAGAACCCGTTCGGCAAGCCCACTACGGTCGTCCGCGCCGTGGTCTCGAAGAGAACATTTCTTGCCGTGACAGTCGGGCTGGTGTCGGGCGTCACCGTCATCGTCGGCGAAATCTCGCTGGCGACGCTCGTCTTCTCGGGCTCCTTGGCGGCCTACACGTCGGAGGGCGTGGGGCTTGTCCTGTTCGGGTGTTTCGTCGCCTGCCTGGTGCTTGCCTTGACGAGCGGCTTCAAGGGCGCGGTATCGGCGCCGCCGGTCCCGACGTTGATCGTGCTCGCCGTAATCGGCGGCGCGTTGACGGTCGAAGGCGAAGCGTTGTTCGCCACCATGGTCGCGATCATCGTCGTCTGTGCCTTGGCAACGGGACTTTGCACCTGGCTCATCGGGCGGTTCGAGCTGGCCAACCTGATCCGGTTCATTCCCTATCCGGTGTCGTCGGGTTTCGTCGCCGGCACGGGCGGGGTGGCCTGCCTGGTCGCGTTCTCGCTGATGGGCGTCGACCTGGAATGGGCATACCTGACGGCCCTGTTGGAGCCGCTAGTGGCCGCGAACTTGGTTTTGGGCATTGGCTACGGCGTCGGCCTGTACCTCGCGACCAAGCGTTGGAACAACTTCCTGCTGCTTCCGATCAGCTTTCCGGTGACGGCGGCGCTGTGTCATCTCGGACTTGCCCTGTTCGGTGTGTCGGAGGACGAGTCCGTGCAAGCCGGGATCCTGTTCGCGGGCATCTCCGAGGGCCGTCTATGGCCGGGGTTCGGACTCGGGGACGTGGCCTTGGTGGACTGGGCGGCACTCGCCCACCAGCTACCCAACATGCTGACCCTGGTTCTCGTCACGCTGTTGTGCGTCGTCATGTACGTCGGCGGGCTGGAGGTGGCAGCCAACCGGGATCTGGATTGGAACCACGAATTCCGCGCCGTCGGGCTTGCCGGGGCGCTCGCGGGTCTCGGCGGCGCGCCCCCCGGATGCATGGTCGTGCCGACTTCCATGCGCAGCCTGA
>JAPPKV010000355.1 GCA_028819775.1 Gammaproteobacteria bacterium
GCGGCACCGAAGACGGGCAAGTGTGTCCACAGTGCCGGATGGCCGTCAAGGGGACGCCGCGCGCAATGTGCCTTGCGTACCTGTCCGAATCGCGGCGGCTTGCGACAGTATTGCCGCAAGACTCGGATGGCGGATCTCGACAGGAGTTGCCCACCCATCGCCCACAGCACCTCCGGTTTTTCTGGGGACCGGCGCCATGGACGAAGCGTGGACAACTCCGCCAAGCGCCGTGCCCTTGCCGAGCCGGTACTAGGCCGCTGCCGCCGCCCACCGCCGGGTTCCCGGCGCCTGCCGGATCGACCAGCCCGATCCGCCGCCAGCCCGTCCGCAGCAGCCACGTCCGCGCCTCCACCTCGCACCGCCGGAACGCGTCCGCGTACTTGCCCAGCCGCGGCGGCGACCGGCCCTCCCATCCATCGAACCAGCGCGCCTGGCGGGCGCGTTCTGAAAGGGGCGCGTGTTCCCCATCCTCGCTGGCGCCGTCGCGATCCGGACCCCGCCGCCTCGAACAAAGCGCAAGCGGCTGCAACTCAGCCCAGATTGAATGGGGCGATGTTTCGTCGGGACTGCGCCACCATCCTCCGCAAGCTGGCCCACACCGGGCAAATCTTGAAACGGGCGATGTTGCGTCCCGCGCTCGCCGTCCCGATCTGGATGCCGCCTTTCCGTCCTGCCGACTGCCCCTCGCAGTGCCGGGGTCGCGTATTCCCAGTGCTCAGAACTCACCCGCCAGCATGTTTTCTGAGCACCCGCAGGCCGTACACTCGGTCCATGAGTGGATCGAGCAGGCGTGACACGGGGCGACTGGTCGCGACCGTCCTGTGGGCGGCAACGTTCCCGGTGTTGTCCGTGGGATGTGGTCTCGAGCGCGCTACCGGGAACGCAATGGGAACGACCTACGCGATTCAAGCCGATTGCCCCGGTTCCCTGCCACGCGACCGCATCGAAGCGGAGCTGGCCCGGTTGAACGCCCTGATGTCCACCTACGATCCGCACTCGGAGCTTTCTCGTTTCAATCACGGGCCGGTCGGTGTTGCGCAGCCGGTTTCGCCCGAGCTTGTCGACGTGTTGGCTGCCGCGTTCGTGGTCTCCGAGCAGACGCAGGGCGCTTTCGATGCCACGGTCGCGCCGTTGGTGGCGCTGTGGGGATTCGGGGCGGACGCCGCACAGGGGGCGCCCGGAGACGAGGAGGTGGCACAGGCGCTAAGTTTGGTTGACTACCGCCGGGTTGCACACGGTCTCGAGCCGCCGACGCTCGAGAAACGCCAGCCGGCGACGCTCGATCTCTCGGGCATCGCCAAGGGCTTCGCGGTGGATCGTCTTGCCGGTCTGCTGGACGACGTACGCTGCCCGTCGTACCTGATCGAGTTCGGCGGCGAGGTCAGGGCCCGGGCGAATGCCCCCGGCGGCGGTCCGTGGCGGGTCGGTGTGGAGTCGCCGTCGGGGACGGAATACGTGGGAACTCTATCGCTCGAGACGGATGCCTTGGCGACCTCCGGCGACTACCGGCAATACCGGGAGATCGATGGACTACGCGTTTCGCATGTCATCGATCCTCGAACCGGGTACCCGCTCCGGCATCAACTGGCATCCGTCACCGTGGTCGCCGAAACGGCCATGATGGCGGACGCGTATTCAACCGCAATGCTCGTCATGGGAGCGGCCGAAGCCCGCCGGTTCGCCGGGGAGATGGACCTCGCGGCGTTGTTCATCGTTCGCACGGACGGGGGCTTCGAGATGTTCCACAGCCAAGCCATGGTCCCCTATCTGGAACCTGGCTGACGTGGTCGCGTCCGGCTGCGGGGCATCTGGGGCGTCCGCCTGCGGGTCGTATCCCGTAAACTTGCCGCGAATCCCCGACGCGCCTATCGCACTTCCATAAGCCACAAACGTGTTCCGTCCCCTGGCCGTCAACATCGGTGTTCGCTACGCGCGATCGCGGCGCGGTTTCATTACGTTCGTTAGTGCCCTAGCCCTCGGCGGCTTGGCGGTATCGGTGGCCATTCTCGTCTTCGTACAGGCCGTGGTAGCGGGTTTCGAGCGAGAAATGAACGAACGGATCCTAGGCGTCGTGCCGCACATCCGGCTCGCATCCTTCGAACCGATCCATGACAGCACTGGGCTCTTGGACACGATTCGGGGCATCGAGGGGGTGTCCGGAGCGGCGGAGGTGGTTCAGGGTCGTGGTTTGCTGGTGAAAGCGGACCGGGTGGTCGGTGTCAACTTGATCGGATTCGACCCCGTGGCCTATTCCGAGGTGTCACGTCTCGGAGAATACGTGGTTGGCCGGGCTGTCCGAATGCCGAGGGCGGCGGGTTTCGAGATTCTGCTCGGGGAACAGGCGGCGGACCGGCTCGGCGTGGTTGCCGGGGACGAACTCACCGTGGTTCTGCCGGCGACCACGGTGACCCCGGTGGGCGTGTTCCCGAGGCAGAAAAAGCTCCGGGTGGCGGGCGTGGTCGACACCGGCTCGCAACTCGACCGGATGTCTGCCTATTTGAACCGGGAGGATGCCGCCAAGCTTATGCGGGCCGGCGTGCTCGACAGGGAGTTCCACGTGAGGGCCGAGAACGCCCTGGATGCCCAGACCGTGCGGACACGGATAGCGGGAGCACTCGCCGGGCAGGGGTTTCGGGCGATCAGTTGGACGGCCACCTTCGGCAATCTCTATGCCGCGATCCGCTATACCAAGAACATGCTGTTCCTCCTGCTGTCGCTGTTGGTCGCGGTGGCGGCTTTCAACCTGGTGTCGGGCCTCGTCATGATCGTCAACGAACGACGCGGCGACGTCGCCATCCTGCGCACGATGGGGAGTCGTTCCTGCGTCGTCGTCGGCGCCTTCCTGGTGGTCGGCACGGTGATCGCCGTGGTGGGTATTGGCCTCGGCGTGGGTATCGGGATCGGACTCGGGGTCGTCGCCGAAGCTGGATTCCCCTGGCTCGAGGATCTCCTTGGCACGCGTCTGATGGGCGAATACCTCATTACCGCTTTGCCGGTGGAGTACACCGTCGCGGATGTGGCCCGGGTGGCGGGAACCGCATTCGCGCTGGGTCTCGCGGCGACCCTGTTTCCCGCTTGGCGGGCATCCCGGTTGAACCCGGCAGACCTGTTGCAGCATGAATAGCGGTGTAGCTGCCCTCGTGGCCAAGGGAGTAAGCAAGGCATTCGCGCAGGGCGGCCAGCGTCTGATCGTCCTGCGTGGGATCGACCTGTCCGTCTCGCCGGCAGAATGGGTCGGAGTCGTGGGCCGTTCGGGTGCCGGCAAGAGCACCCTGCTGCACATCCTTGCCGGGTTGACGGATCCGGACGAAGGCTCGGTCGAGGTCATGGGCCAGACGCTCACGGGGGCAAGCCCGGCCCAACGGGCGCGGATCCGCAATAGGCGCATGGGATTCGTCTACCAACTACATCATCTGCTGCCGGAGTTCTCCGCTTTGGAGAACGTCGCGATGCCCTTGTTGCTGGGCGGCACGCGCTTCCCACGGGCTGCGGCGAGGGCAAGGGAACTGCTCGCGGCGGTCGGCCTGGCAGAGCGCTTCGAGCATCGACCGCACCAGCTATCGGGCGGCGAACGCCAACGCATCGCAGTGGCGCGTTCGTTGGCGACGGAGCCGGCAATCGTGCTCGCCGACGAGCCGACGGGCAACCTGGATCGGGAAAGCGCCGAAGGCGTGGTGGCCGTGATGTCGG
>JAPPKV010000133.1:0-2049 GCA_028819775.1 Gammaproteobacteria bacterium
ATGTCGTCCTCCGGCTCCCAGATGTCCGGGCGTCCACCGCCGAAACCGAACCGCTCGAAACCCATCGACTCCAGCGCGCAGTTGCCGGCGAAGATCATCAGGTCGGCCCAGGAGAGCTTGCGGCCGTATTTCTGCTTGATGGGCCACAGCAGCACGCGCGCCTTGTCGAGGTTGGCGTTGTCCGGCCAACTGTTCAATGGCGCGAAACGCTGGTTGCCGGTACCGCCGCCGCCGCGGCCGTCGCCGATGCGGTAGGTGCCGGCACTGTGCCATGCCATCCTGATGAACAGCGGCCCGTAGTGGCCGTAGTCCGCTGGCCACCAGTCTTGCGAGGTGGTCATCAAATCGAAGAGATCCTGCTTCACGGCGTCGAGGTCGAGCGTCTTGAACTCTTCGGAGTAGCTGAAGTCCCCGCCCATCGGATCGGACAAGGACGAATGCTGGTGCAGGACGTCGAGGTTCAGCCGATTTGGCCACCAGTCCTGGTTCGTCATGTGGCCGTCGGATGCGGCCAAGTGGGTTCCGCCCGCTACGGGGCACTTGCTTTCGCTCATGGTCATTCCCTTCCTAGTCGTGCACGGGTCTGCACCGTCGTTGCGATATCAAACCCGACTGCTCAAAAGAGTAAAAGTTCATGTCGCCAGTGTCTAATATTTCAAGACGATGACCGTAATGTGCGAATGCGCCGGGGAAGCCGACCTCGGGACCCTCTGGGGCCCCGAGCGATGCCTTCGCGAGCGACCGCGACGAACTGCGCTGCGAGGTGACGCTGCATGACGGCATTAGCGTGGGATTTGGCCGAGACAGGGGGCTCTCGATGAGCGAGTTGGCCGGGAACATCGCCGCTGACATCAAGGGCTGGGACGCCATCGACGACCACCGAACGGGAACGGCGGGCGATCGAAAGACATCGGATTGGCTGGCCGAGCGTGTGATGTCCGCAGGCCTCGATCCGCGCCGGGACGATTTCGCCCTGTCTCGGCGGGTGCTGGAGCATTGCGCGCTCGAAGTCGATACGACCGTGGTCGAGGGCGTGCCGCTGTTCGACGGCGGGACGACGGGTCCCGAAGGGGTCGTCGGCGGCCTTGGGTTGCTGGGCGAAAGCCGCAGCAACGCCGGGATCGGGGTCGGTGCGTTCGGCAACGCCGCCGGCGGGGCTACGCGCACACTCGCCGCAGCCCGTCGATCCAACGAATACCAGGCCATCGTCGCGGTCTCCAGGATGGATGAGCGGGTGACGGGCCTCGCCTTGCAGAACGCGGATCAATTCAGCGAGCCCTTTGGGCCGCCCGTCCTGCAGGTGGCGACCGACCACGAGGCGTGGCTCCACGAGGTGTCGTCGGCAGGGGCCGTGGGGCGTCTCACGGCGCATGTGACCTTGGAGTCCGCGACGGCTTCGAACGTGTATTGCCGGGTGCCGGGGCTCGATCCCGCCCTTGCGCCATTGACCGTGGTGACCCCGAAGAGCGCGTGGTGGGTTTGCTCGGCCGAGCGCGGCGGCGGCATCGCGGTGTGGCTCGCCTTGCTGCGTCACTTCGCGGCGAATCGGCCGACGCGGGATGTCGTGTTCATCGCCACCAGCGGTCACGAACTCGGCCACCTCGGGCTCGAGCACTTTCTGGCCACCAAGGACACGCCGCGCAGCCGCTGCTGGATCCACCTAGGTGCCAATTTCGCCGCCGTGGACTCCCGCATCCGGCTGCAGGCCTCGGATGCCGAACTCATGGACATGGCGCAACGCACGCTCTCGGCGCACGGCGTGACCGTGTCGACGCGAACACCCCTCGGCGAACGTCCCGGCGGCGAAGCGCGCAACATCCACGACTTGGGCGAACGCTACGTCTCCCTACTCGGAAGCAATCGCTGGTTCCACCACCCCGACGACCGTTGGCCGACCACCATCGATCTCGGCAACACCGAGCGCGTCGCCCAAGCGGTCCTCGCCATCGCGACGCGTTGGGCCTGACCTCATTCCCCGATGGGACACACATTCCCCGATGGGACACACACGACCCTCGGCGATGTTGCCGTGACATCACACGGCCTCAC
>JAPPKV010000133.1:2149-4609 GCA_028819775.1 Gammaproteobacteria bacterium
GACACACACGACCCTCGGCGATGTTGCCGTGACATCACACGGCCTCACGCGGCTGGTCGGACACACACGACTTTGGACCCAACGGTGATGGCGGTGTGACACCCCGTGAACCGGTGATTTCTCACGTGTGGTGCGGTCGCGTTCCCACGCATTTCGGTGCGTTCGTCCTACGGGTTTTGAGGTTTTGGCTCACAGACGCCAGGCCCTGTAACGGGGACACTGGCGGGCATGGCAACACCCCGAAAAAAGCTCGTGGACCCCGAGAACGCGTGTGCTTATCACCTCGTATCGAAGTGCACGCGGGGCATGTTCCTGTGCGGTTGGGATAGGTCGACGCGGAAACAGTACGGGCATCGCCGGCGTTGGCTGGTGAAACGGGCCCGGTCCCTGGCGGAGTGTTTCGCGGTCGACCTGCTCACCTATGCCGTGATGAGCAACCACTTCCATCTGGTCGTCATCTTCGATCCGAAAGCGTGCGAGACCTGGTCCGATGAAGAGGTGGCCCGTCGTTGGATTGACGCGTTCCCGCCACCAAAGCCGAGATCCCGGGCCCGCGGCCGGATCGCGGCGGCCCTGATATGGGAACGTCGCAAGGCGGCCCGGCGAGAGGCGCTGTTGTCCAACCCCGTTCGGCTTGAGAAAGCGCGGCGCACGTTGGGTTCGCTGTCGTCGTTCATGAAGCACCTGAAGCAGCCGATTGCGAGGCGGGCGAATCTCGAGGACGGCTGCGAAGGGCACTTTTTCCAGCAGCGTTTCTATTCCGGCGCGCTCTTGAATGAGAAGGCGATCATCGCCGCCTCGGCCTACGTCGACCTCAACGCCGTGCGCGCCAATCTGGCAAAAACGATCGAGGAATACGAGGACGTGTCGATTGCGGAACGGGTGCGCGAAGACAACCCCGAGCGCCTAGCAGATTATCTTCGTCCCATCGCCTCAGGGCTCGGCCAGCGTATGTCGTTCGTGGCGATCACTCTCGGCGACTACGCGGGATTGCTGGAGGGTATGGCCGCGGCGCTGACGGCGCCGGAGACGAAGACCGCCCAATCCGGCCCGATCACGGACTGGCGGGCACGGGTGTTCGCGCTCAGCAAACGGCAGAGAGCCTATGGTTCGGCTGAGCAGATCAAGGCGTGGACGAACGCCCGAGGCTTGCGGTGCCTGGAGAAACCCCTGCCGGTCTGACCCGGCTGTCGGGACACCCGCTACGCTCGCCGTCGGCGCCCGGTCTGGGCGGCCATGCCGGCGCCATCACGGCGGGACGGTCGGCGGCCTATTGGACGCGAAGCACCATGAAGTCGACGGCGGCTTCGAGCTCCTCGTCCGTACAGGTGCCGCAGCCCGCCCGTGGCGGCATCCCGGGTGCCATGCCGCGTATGACGTTGTCCAGGAGTTCGGCTCGAGACTTGGTGAGGCGGGTTGCCCAGGCGTCCTTGTCGCCGAGCTTTGGCGCGTCGGCGATCCCGGCCTGGTGGCAGGCATAGCAGTACCGTTGGTACACGGCTTTGCCGGGGTGGTCCTCCACCTCGGTCTTCGAGCCGCAGCCGATGCAGATCAGCGCTACCAGCATGGACGAAGCGAGACCCGTCGCCCTGACCATGCGCTTGGTCACGCGAGGCGCGATGCTCTGCCCACTCACGAGAGAACCCTGAACTCGTCGGCATCACGCCAGGCGGGGAAGCGCTGCCGATAGGCTCCCACGGCATCGAGATCGAGTGACGCATAGAGCACGGCCGGGTGGTCGGTTCCTTCCGCCAGGGCCACGCCATTCCAGTCGTAGACGGCGCTACCGCCCTGATACTCGATGCCGTTGCCGTCCGTGCCGATTCGATTCACAGCGGCCACGTAGCATTGATTCTCGACGGCGCGCGCGCGCAGCAGGATGTTCCAAGCCGTTTGACGCGCCGCCGGCCAGTTGGCCACGCAGAGCAATAAGTCGTAGTCGTTTCGACAACGCAGCCAGACCGGGAACCGCAAGTCGTAGCAGACGCTCAGGCACACGCGCCACGAGCCGGTCGTCACAACGACCCGCTTGGGCCCGGCAGCGTAGTGTTCGTGCTCGCCGGCCATGCGGAACAAGTGACGTTTGTCGTACGTCGTCGCTCGTCCGTCCGGCGGCATCCAGACCAGTCGGTTGAAACACGAGCCGTCCTCGATGACGACGCTACCGACGATCGTGAGCCGTCGTTGGCTCGCTTGGCCACGCATCCAAGCGACGGTTTCGCCGGCCATGGTCTCAGCCACTTCGCTCGAACTCATGGTGAACCCGGTGCTGAACATCTCGGGAAGCACCACGAGATCGACGTCCCGATCGATGGTATCGATCATTCGTCCAAAGAGTTCATGGTTGGATGCCGGGTCGTGGGGCGCGGGGCGGGGGGGGGCGGGCGCCCCGAGCCATTTTGGTAAATGCCAGACCCGAAATTAGGGGGGCGAGCCCCCCGGGGGGGGGGCGTGGGGAAG
>JAPPKV010000133.1:4619-13729 GCA_028819775.1 Gammaproteobacteria bacterium
CCGGGTCGTGCCACGCTGGCGCGGCTTGAACGAGCGCAACTCGCATTTTCGCTACAGCCGACACAGGATTTTCGCTGCACGCGCCAGCGTGGCGTCGTCCTTGGCAAAGCAGAAACGCAGGAATTCCTGACGCGGCGGTTCGCGGTAGAAAACCGAAACCGGGATCGATGCAATCTTCTCCTCCCTCGTCCAACGTTTAGCCAACTCGGTATCGGCCTCGTTCGTTATTGCTCCGTAGTCGAGAAGCTGGAAAAAAGTACCCGCAGACGGTGCGAGCTTGAATCTGGATCCGGTAAGGAAGTTGCAGAACGAATCGCGTTTCGCCTGGTAGAAGGACGCGAGGTTTTCGTGGTGCTCCGGACACTGTTCTAGGAAATCCGCGATACCGTATTGCAGTGGCGTGGCGGTGGTGAACGTCACGAACTGGTGAATTCGACGAAACTCCGCGGTGAGTTCCGGCGGAGCCACGCAATACGCGACCTTCCAGCCGGTCGTGTGGTAGGTCTTTCCGAAGGACGATACGACGAAACTCCGCGCGTAGAGATCGGGGTACCGGGTGAGACTCAAGTGGGGACGTCCGTCGAAAACGATGTGTTCGTAGACCTCGTCAGCAACGACGTAGAGGTCATGACCCGTCGCAACGCTCCGCAGGCCATCGATGTCGGCCGGACCCCAGACCGCGCCAGTAGGATTGTGCGGCGTGTTGGTCATGATCAGGCGCGTCTTGGGCCCAATCGCGTCGGCAACCCGGTTCCAGTCGATGCGGAAATCCGGTGCGCATAGGGGGATGTGCCGACAGGTGCCGCCTGCGAGGGTAACGGCGGGTTCGTAGGAGTCGTAGCAGGGATCGAACACGATGGCCTCGTCGCCCGGTTGGATCACGGCGGTTACCGCGCAGAACAGCGCTTCCGTGGCCCCGGACGTTACCGTGACCTCGGTTTCCGGGTCGACTGCGGCACCGTAGAGGGTCCTGACCTTGTTGGCGATCGCCCCGCGCAGCGGTTCGATCCCGGCCATGGGCGGGTATTGGTTGTAGCCGTTGGTCATGTAGTGGCTGACCCGCTCAAGCAGCAAGGGCGGGCCGTCGAAGTCCGGATAGCCTTGGGAGAGATTGATTGCCCCTTCGTCGGCGGCGAGCTTGGACATCACGGTAAAGATGGTCGTGCCGACGCTGGGAAGCTTGCTGTTCAGGGACAATTCGGGCTGGGCATCGCTCGGTTGCTGGAGGATTCTGCCACATCGCAACGTGCGCAATCCGCCCGAGGGAACTTTCGGCCGAATTCCCGGTCGAGACCAGAGAATAGAGGGCAATCAGCAGGTTACGACAACGGGCCCCATTTGGGGTCTCGGACACACAATACTTCGGTCCCACGAGCAATATCACAGTGATGTCATCCATTGAGCGCACGCAGGCGAGACGGGACTTTGGCCGGACCATGGCTTCGCTGCCCGTCGCCGCCGAGTATGATGGTCGGATGAAACGCTTGGGCGAGTTGCTCGTCGACCGCGGCGCAATCCAGCGTTCGGATCTCGACAAGGCCCTCTACATCCAGAGAACGGCTGGCGGGAAACTCGGCGCGCTGTTGGTTCGGACGGGAGCTATATCAGAGGACGTGCTCCTCTCGACGCTCTCGGACCAGTTGGGCGCTGTTTACCTGCGCGACACCAACGAGTTGCCCGAGCAACTCGACGTCTACCGCTTCATGTCTGAGTCGCCGATCAAGCTTGACTGGTTCCTGGACCACGCGACGTTGCTTTGGGAACAGGCCGGTAGCATCTGCTGCGTCGCCAGGGACATTCGCGATCACGCCTTAGAGGCGACCTTCAACTATTTCTATCGGGGCGCGGAGATCACCTACTTCCTTGCCCCCAACCACCAGATCGACCGGATGCTCGATGGCGTGCGCAAGGAACGAGCCATCGAAGACCTGTTCTCCGGGGATGATGCCAAGGCCTTGCGCGAGATGGCGGAGGAGGCACCCGTCATCGAGTTGGTCAACAACCTCCTGTCCACGGCGGTGGACCTCGGTGCCTCAGACATCCATGTCGAACCTGCCGAGGAGCAGTTCGCCGTGCGCATGCGCGTCGACGGCGTACTGCATACCCGGTTGACGCAACCCATCGACCGCTTCCCGGCCGTGGCGTCGCGCATCAAGCTGGTGGCCGGCATCGACATCGCCCAACGTCGTCTTCCCCAGGACGGGAGCATCGCCGAACGCATTTCCGGCAAGGACATGGACATTCGGGTCTCGACGGTGCCGTGCACTTTCGGCGAGTCCATCGTGTTGCGCCTGCTCGACCAGGATCGCGGCGACCAAGCGCTGCAAAACCTCGGCATGGAGTCCGATCACCTCGACATGTTCCGAGGCTGGCTACGGGCCAGCAACGGCATCGTCCTCGTCACCGGCCCGACGGGATCGGGCAAGTCAACGACCCTCGCCGCCGCCCTCGAGGACATCGACGACGGCATCAAGAAGATCATCACCGTCGAGGATCCGGTCGAGTACCAGATGCCCAGCATCACACAGATCCAGGTTCATGCCGAGATCGGCTACACCTTCGCAAGGGCCTTGAGGCACATCCTGCGGCAGGACCCGGACGTGATCATGATCGGCGAGATTCGGGACCTCGAAACCGCGGAGATCGCCATCCGCTCCGCGCTCACCGGACACGTCGTGCTTTCCACCCTCCATACCAACGACGCGGTGTCGAGCTTCACTCGACTGATCGACATGGGCGTGGAACGGTTCCTGGTCGCGTCACCCACCAGCGGCGTACAGGCGCAACGCCTCGTCCGGCGGGTCTGCGAGCATTGCGCGGAGCCGGCGGACCAGCCAGCCCTGGCGATGGAACTCCTGCATCCCGCGACCGAAGGGCTGCTCGGCAGCGAGTGGGTTCGCGCCACGGGCTGCGACGCGTGCCAGAACACCGGCTACCGGGGCCGGATGGGCATCTACGAACTCGTCCCGATTACCAACGAACTCCAGGAAATGATCGTCTCCGGCGCCAACCTGATCGACTTGAAGCGCTTCGCCCACGACGAACAGGGCCACCGGACCCTTCTCCAGGACGGTCTCCTCAAGGCGTCGAAGGGCAGAACCACGGTCGAGGAGGTGCTACGCCAAACCCTGACAAGCGTCGAGGACGATCACCAAGCGAGCCCCACCTAGAACGCACCGGGAACCGGTCAAGACCATCCCCTCGCCAGACCTGGGCCCGCGAAACTGTCCAGTCGCCGCGAGTCGTACACGCATGTGTATCGTCGAATCGGACACATGTATCGTCGAATCGGACACACGCAACTTGAATCGTACACGTGTGTGTTTTCCTCAATCGTCTCCCGAATCGGACACACGCCGTCTCCCGAATCGGACACACGCAGCTTGGGGTGATGTTGGTGCGATATCGCCCGCAAAGCCGCCGCCCTCGGATTGAGCACCTGCCAACCCTGTGCTACGTTGCCCGCCACGTCGAGGCCGAATCCGAGGATGGACCCATGGGCGAAGCCACCGATCCGACGCTGACCGCTCCGGGCGGTCGCGGCCGGCCCAGCTCTGGGGTGCCTGAATGCGGTGCTCGGCGGAACTTTCCACCCACTCCGCAGTCTATTGCCACTCATTTGCCCGGCATCCTTTAGGGGGACATCAGCCGGACATCAGTCAATCGACCGCGCATTGAGAACACGCTGCTCCTGCCACCGACATGCCCCAGTACGACTACGAGATCGTCAACGGCGAAGGCGAACTGACCAAGGGCCAGATCGAGGCGGCGTCACCTGTCGAAGTCGCGCGTCGGCTTGGTCGAGACGGCCAGACGCTCGTCGGGCTGACGGAAACCTCATCCACTACGCTGCCGACGCTACGCCGCCGGCTCCGCACGGTGGACCTTGTCATTGCCTTCCGGGAGCTTGCCACGTTGTTGTCTTCGGGCGTGTCCCTCGGCGACGCCGTCATTTCCCAGAGCAAGGGCAGCTACCATCCCGAACTCGTCGCGGCGTTCAACGAGATCTCCCGTGAGCTGATGCGCGGCACCAACTTCCTCGGTGCCCTGCGGGCCAGCAAGCTGCCGTTGCCGGACCATCTCTTCCACCTTGTCGAAGCCGGCGAGCTTAGCGGCCACCTCGCCGACTCCCTCACCCGTGCGGTGGAGCAGATGGAGTACGACCGCCACGTCGCCGCCGAGTTGCGAAGCGCCCTCACCTATCCCGCGATCCTCGTCGTGTCCTGTGCGGCGGCAGTGCTCGCGGTGTTCCTGTTCGTCGTCCCGGAGTTCGTGCATCTGCTCAAGGAGGACATCGAACTCCCGTTGATTTCGCAGCTCGTCCTAGGTGCCGGCGCGTCGTTCAACGACAACCGTTTGCTGGTCGGGGCGATTCTGGTCGCCATCGCGTTCTCGGTGGTGGCGCTTTTCAGAAACCCGAACGTCCGGCAGCGTTTCGTCGACGCATTGGCAAGGCTGCCCCTGCTCGGCCAGTGGTATTCGGAGACCGACACCGCCAAGTGGGCGATGGTGATGAGCGCGATGCTGGCGAGCCGGGTCGAACTCGTCGGTGCCCTTACGCTCGCGTCGCGCGGCGTGCGCGTGTCCCGCCGGCGGGCCATGCTCGACCGGGCCTTGGCCGCCGTGCGCGGGGGTCAGCCGCTGTCGGCCGCCCTCGAGAAGGAGGACGCGCTAACCGCCACGGGCTACAACCTGATCCGGGTCGGCGAACAATCGGGCCAACTGCCCGAGATGATGCGCTCGCTCGCCACCCTCTACGAAGAGAACAGCTCACGGCGGATGAAGCGCGTTCTCACCCTCATCGAACCGGTGGCGATCCTCTGCATCGGGGCGTTCATCGGCATCATCTTCATCGGCGTAATCCTGGCAATCACGGCGGTCAACAATGTCCCACTCTAGACTCACCCAATACCGACACCCGGGCACCCCGTGCCCGTCTCGACTCGAACGGCGCCAGGCCCGACACACCGGACGGAACGGGACAAGCCCGTCCCCCACGGGGCGCTCGCAGCGGCGGCGGGTACCCGACCGCCGTCCACCGCACGGCTTTTCCCTGGTCGAACTCCTCGTGGTGCTGGTCATCCTCGGCCTGCTAGTCGGCATCGTGGCACCGAATTTCATGGGCAAGGCGGAGCAGAGCCGCGTCGATGTCGCCAAGGTTCAGATCGAAAACCTGCACGTCGCATTGCAGACGTACCGCATGGACATCGGTCAATATCCGTCCACGGAGCAGGGCCTCGCCGCCCTCATGCGAGCGCCGGCCGAGGTTTCCGAGTACTGGCACGGGCCCTATCTCAACAAGGAAATGCCCGTCGACCCATGGCGAAACCCCTACCAGTACCGCTTCCCGGCGGACAACCTCCAAGGACTCGCGCTCTATTCGATGGGTGCGGACGGCGCGGAAGGCGGCGAGGGAGACTTCGCGGACATCGGCTTCCTGCCGAACGAGCCTTCCGAGTAATCGCGGGGCCGTGGCGTTGGCGCATTGCACACATATATAGAAGGCTGCACAGAGGCACGGATGCTGCTCCTGCGACACGCTCGGCGATCCAACCGGGCCAATCCACATTGCCCAGTGCGCGGTCAGTCCCCTCCCGCCCGCCACCAGGGGATCACCTTGATCGAGCTGCTCGTCGTGCTGTCCCTTCTCGCCGTGCTGGCCGCGGTGGTGCTCCCGAACTTCGAACGATTGACCGCGAGTGCCGCCCGCGATACCGAGCGCGAGCACATCCTCAACCAGTTCGCGGGCCTCGGCGTGGCGGCGATGCTCGACGGCCACGACTACGTGGTATTCGGCACCGATCGGCTCGACGACGTCGATGCGGAAGCCGAAGCCGCGCTCCTCGGTCGCACGCGCTACCCCCTCGACGTCCCGGACGGTTGGGACGTGGTTGTCGAAGAACCGATCCTGGTTCGCGCCAGCGGCGTCTGCCTCGGCGGCAGCCTCGTCCTGCTGCATGACGAACTCGACCCCGTGCATGTCCAACTCGTGGCACCGTTCTGCCGTGTCGATGCGTCCTGAACGACGAACTTCGCGCCGGCGCAACACCGCCGCGGGACCGCGAATCGCCAAGCGCCTCGCCGGCTTCACGTTGCTCGAGAGCATCGTTGCGCTGGCGATCTTCGCGGCCAGCGGCATGGCGCTCTACAGCCTGTTCAACACCAACCTGATCGCGCTGAACCGCACGGCGGATGTCTCGCGCCAGGTCGCCGTGGTCCGCAACGCCATGGACTACCTGTCGTTCGTCAACCCGCACGACACGCCCGAGGGCGAAGTCGAACTCGGCGGCGTCGGCGTCGCCTGGACGTCGGTCTTGGTCGAACCGGCCAGACAGGGCCGGGGTCCCACCGGCGGGCGGGGCATGTTCAACGTCGGTCTCTACGAAGTCGAATTCGTCGTCACCGACGACGGCCGGTCCCTCGGCACCTGGCGCATGCGCGTCGCTGGCTACGAGAAGGTCGGCGGCATCCCGAGCCTCCCGTTCTGATGCTCCCCGGCAACTCCCGCCACCGTTCCACGCGGCCCCATCGGCCCAGTCGCCGCATTCCGTGTCCGCGCGGCCTGACCCTGATCGAAACCCTGGTCACGTTCGTCATCCTCGGTTTCCTCTCCACCCTGATCCTGCAGGCCGTCGGCTTCTTCGCCGCCCGCTACGAGGGCGTCCAGCGCGTCCACCGCGTCGCCGCGCTGGAGTCGCTGCAGCAGAACTGGTTCGCCACCTCCGTGCAGGGTTTCGTGCCCTACGGCGTCAGGGCGCGCCGCTTCCAGGGCCGTCCAACCTATTTCGAGGGCATCTCCCTAGAACCCCTCAACGCCGAAGCCGGCACCCCGGTCACCGTGCGCTGGTCCATCGACCAAGACGCCGTGCACTACCTGGAGACCCTCGGCCACCCACTCCCCGGCGTCGAATGGACCATCCGCCCTTCGGACACTCCCGTACGAGACCGATCCCGTCCCCAACCGGACACACACGAAATTTCCAATATCACTTTGAGATCACGCTCCCCCGCGCCCGCCACCCAGGGCGACCTCGCGTTCCACTACGCTGATGCGTACGCCAACTGGTACGACCACTGGCCGCCGCTGCCGGACTCGAAGCCCCTCGCCGAGCCGAGTCGGGATACGCCCTCGCCCAAGACGCCGTCCGTCGACGACGTGGTCGCCGCGCTGGGGAACCCCGCCGCCCCGACCGATCCGCTGGCCCACCCGGCCTACGACTGGACACCCCGCCTCATCCGTCTCGCCTCGGTCGAGAAGGGCACCATCTGGCTCGCCCGCGTGGAGCCGTCCGCCCGTCCCCTGGCGACCGACGAGGACTACCAGTGACCAAACGCGAAGGCTTCATCCTCGCGGCCACTCTCTGGGCGCTGGTCGCACTCACCGTGATCGCCGCCTACATCGACGGTGTCACCCGCACCAACGTCGACAACGCCTACCGCGCCAAGCGCATGCTGCAAGCCGAACTCGATCGCCGGGGCACCGAGGCCACGCTGCTCTACCTGCTCGCAACCAACCGCATGAACCGCCGCAGCCTCGTGTTGGAAACAGAGCAGCGCTCCGCCACGCGCGCCGTGACGCTGGACGACACCGGGGACGGCGTCCTGCGCCTCGGCGGCGAGGCGTACCAGGGCCTCGGCGACGTCGCCTTCTCCCTGCAGGACGAACTCGGCCTCGTATCGGTCAACGCGCCCACCTACCCCCAGCTCTCCCAGGTGCTCACGAGCATCGGCGTCCCCCGGGACGACGTCGCCGCCCTCATGCCGCGGCTGCGCGACTACATCGACGTGGACGGCGAGCTAATCCTCGACGGCGCCGAAGCCTACGACTACGCCAGGACCGAGCGACCGCCTCCCGCGAACTTCTTCCTCGTGACCCCAATGGAGCTCAATCGCGTGCTCGGCGCCGAGAACCTCCTCGACCGCGCCCAACGGCAGCGCCTGCGCGCGATGACCACGCCGCGCCTGGTGAGCGGCCTAAACTTCAACACCATGCCCCCGGAAGTTGCCGCAGCCGTCCTCGAGACCGACATCGACGATCTCGACGCCTTCCTGGCCGCTCGCGAGGAAGCGCCCCTCACCGATCTCGACCGCATCCTCGAACTGACCGGACGTTCCGCCGACATCCCCTCCGACCGGGTCGCACCGGCACCCTCGATCGCCCTGAGAGTCAGCACCTGGTGGCAGCACGGCGGCCCCCGGACCGTCGTCGGCATCACCCTGTCGCCGGCGGCGCGCTACCAGCCCCCGGTTTCCGCCCCGTGGCGCAAGGAGTACCGCTATTCCGAGCCCAGCCGCCCCGCCGGCGCACTTCGCCAGGCACCAACGCCGCTCCTCGGCGGCGAACCCGAAGACCAGGACGTGACCGCCGCGCCGCCGAACGCCCCCAACCAACGAACCCTCGGCAGACCCGGATGAGCGACCCCGCCGACACCGCACTCGCCGACGCGAGCCGCCACCCGCAGGCCCGCGCCGAGCGACTCGCCAAGCCCCTGGCGAACCACTATCGGCGCTGGCGCCGCCGCTTCGCCCGCCGCCGGAACGCCATCCAGACCCGCACCGGCAGCGAGCCGCTCGAGCTCACGACCGTCCACTCCCACTGGATCGTCGGCCGCGACCTCTGCCTGTACCGGGCGGAGGACTTCGCCGCCATCCCCAAGAACCGCCGCGACGCCGCCGTCGCCCTGCGCATTCCCGTCTGGAGCCCCTTCGAACACACCGGCCACCACTGCGTCTGGTCCGGCAGCACCGCCATGGTCTGGTTCTGGGACTCAGACGCCGTCGATATCCACCCCGCGGACCTCGGCATCCCCGAACCGGCGACCAAGACCACCGGCCCCGAAAGCGCCGCCGCCCGCGTCCGAATCCTCCCCGAGTCCGTCTTCCAACCCCGCCACGGCACCGGCCTCCGCCTGCAGGCCTGCGCCAGCGGCTTCGACCTCCAGTATTGGCACGGCGGAGTCCTGCACGACTCCCTCTGGCTGCCGGACCCACCCGACGCCGCCCGAATCCGGGCCTTCACCAACCAGGTCACCATTGCCCCCCCCCCCCCCCCCCCCCCCCCCCCCCGCCCCCCCCAACCCCCCCCCCCCCCCGCCCCCGTTGGGGCCCCC
>JAPPKV010000133.1:13739-19717 GCA_028819775.1 Gammaproteobacteria bacterium
CCCCCAAGAGCCCGAGCCCTCGCCGGCCTCGTTCTCGCCCGACCCCTGGTACTCGCCCCTCACGCCCCAGGCCTGGCTGATCGCCAACGAGCGCACCCTGGTGATCGCCGGCATCGCGTTCTTCGCCGCCGTCGCCGCCTTCGAGGAAGCCCGCGTCTGGCGCTACCATTTCGCCCACCAGGCCGCCGCCGCCGAACTCCGCGAGATCGACCGGGAACTCGCCCCGGTGCTGGCCGCCCGCAACGAACTCGCGGCCATCGACAACCGCAACGCCTTCCTCACCGAACTGCTGAACGAGCCCTCCCAAGCCGCCCTCATGCTCCAGGTGGACCGCGCCCTGCCCGGTGCCACGACGCAGTTCCAGGCGTGGCGCTACCAACAGCGCGACCTGTCCATGACACTGTCCGACCACAGCGGCCTCGACGCCGTCGCCGTGGTCGCCGATTTGCAGGCCGAGCCCCTGTTCAAGGATGTGCAGCCGGGCCGCATCCAGCGCGAAGGCACCGAGATCACGCTCCGCATCGACCCGACGGCCCGCCAACCATGAGCCGTGTCGCCGCCGCCATCGATCAGGCCCGCGCCGAACTCGCCGCCAATCCCCGCCTGCGCCTGGGCATTTGGGTCATCGTCGCCATCCTCGCTGGCTACCTCGCGTTCGTCGTGCAGGCTGAACGGGTCGACGCCGCATCCGCCGCGTTCGCCTCGGCGGACGCCGCCCTGACCCGAGGCCGGGACCTGCTCGACCGCCAGGACTGGTCCGAACGCCTCGCCGCCTCCCGCGCCGTCGAGGCGGACCTGCAGGACCGATTCTGGCAAGCCCCCAACCAAGGTCTCGCCCAGGCGCGCCTGCGCGCCGCCGTCGACGACCTGACCGACGGACTCGCCTTGGGACTGCCCCGGGTCGACCTCGGCGCCAGCCGGGCCGTGGCGGACGCCCCGGGTCTCTGGCAGGTCCAGGCGCGGCTCGTCGGTCAGGCGGTGGGCCCCGCGGCGTTGCGTCTGCTGCAACGCATGGCCAGCCATCCGCAGAAACTCGTCGTCGAACGACTGGATCTGACCCGTCGGCCAGGATCCATGCGCGTGGAAATCCTGCTCTCCGGCTACTTCCTGCTCGACGCTCCCACCGATCCGGACGAGCGAGGGCCCGAATAATGGCCAGCCAGGCAAGTCGACTCGTCCGGACCCTGCGCCACACGCGTTTCGGTAGCCATCCCCTGGCGCCCATACTTCTCGCCGCCGTCGCCTTGGCAATGATCGGCTTGCTCCTGCCGCCCCGCTCGACCGCCGGCGCCACCGGCCCCGAACTGGGCGGCGGCCAGTCGGCGGCGCCGCTTGCCCCGCCGGAGGACCTCGCGGACTTCCGAACCATGTCGCGCTGGGGCACCAATATCGCACTGGTCGAGGACTCCCAGCCCAGTCCCGTCGCCCAACCGGCATCGGGCCTCAATCCCGAACTCGTCAAACTCGGCTTCATCGGCCTGTCCCGCAGCGCCGACGAGATCGCGGTGCTGTTGACGCACCCGGACGGCCACACCCGCCTGACCGGCGGCGATTCGCTGCCCGACGGCCGCACCCTGCTCGAGGTGACGGACAACGACCTCACCCTCGAGGACGCCGACGGCCGGCGCGAGACGCTCGTGCTGTTCCCCCGCGTCTCGGCCCCGGAAACAGACGAGCAGTAGCCGCAGTGCAATAGAGGGCGGTTGGGGCTTTCCTCCTGATCGCGCCGAACCTGCTGAACCTCGCCTACGAGGAGAACGTCCGCCGAAACCGCTGGGGCAGAGTTCCGAATTGTCGACGCCAGAATTCATACGCTTCCCAACGCACCCAACGCGCAAACAAGAGTCCCTTTGTCGATAGACGAATCTGCGCCATTGCTCGCGTAAGTCGCCACGCGTGCCTAAGGAGCAACTTGCCTCGGTTCCACATTTGCGATGCCAACCACCGAGCTCGACGGATCGGTCTGCTCCGTATCGGCAGGTCGGATGGTGGTCGTATCGGTCGATTGCCGATACGCCAGCCGTTCTCAGCGTCGATATCTATATCCAATTCACGAATGACATGCCGCCGCACGGCCCTTTGTTCGACGACGCTGAGGTCGTCCCAACTCGCCGGTCGACCACGCCTGTCGAAGTCTTCGGGCAGTTCATCCCGAAATAGGACACCGCCGTCATCGATCCCGTAGTCCCGCGCGAATCGAGCGTTTGACTCGGCGGTGAGGTCATCGAATGCCAAGGCCTGCTCGCGCGTCCAACCGGCGAACGGCCAGTCCCCCTGTAGGACGCTCGTGAAGCCCAGACCATACACGAGGCTGGCTCGCCGCTTTGGTTCGACGCCGTGCCTTGCCAACGCCACGCCCACCAGGCGGCGTACCTCAAGGTCCTTTGCGCCCAAACGAGGGTTCCGTAGCCGCAGCCTTGTCGCTGCCCGGAAGAGACGCTCGTCGTGAACTCCGATCAACCCAAGGAACCGGACCAGAAGGCCTCGTGGAAGTTGACTCGTCTCCAACGGGCGCACGGTGACCTTGCCAAAGCTGTCGCGCCACGGTTCGAACAGTTGGTTGTAGTCCAACTCGTTGTAGTCCAGCCGCGTGTCGGCAAACCACCCTCCAACACACTCTTCGAAGCGGCGCAGCTCGAACCCGGACGCGACCGACTGGCACCAGTAGGACTCCGCCCACTGCCATTGCGGCCGCACGAGGGCGACGACCTCGACTTCGATGTCCGCCTCCGACTGCAGCAAACTCAGCTCTCGAATAACCCCTCTGCGAGCGTCTGGAATGGCACACCGTTCGCTGGACAAGACGAACCGTTCCGCACTGCATCGCACGAGTTCGTCTCGAACGTACTTCCACTGGTAAACCGGATTGCTGCCCGGCATATCGAGCGTTGGCACCTCTGTCACACCCCCAATCAGATGCCAGTGGTTGCCGTGGTCCGCCGAAGCCACGACGACGTGCATGCCGCACTGTTCCAGGCTCGGTGCCAAGACATGCAGCATGTGCTGTATGGACGTCGTTCCTGTCTTGGGAGGACCGATGTGGACGTATAGTTTGCGCTTGCCACGCATCACGAGGATTGGCCGGTCTCGGTGCGACCACCTGGCACCGACAACCGGCGCAGCAGTATGCCCGGCTTCGCCATCTTCACGCCGCCGGCCGCTGCCGCCGGACCCGTTGGTCGTCCATCCTCGGAAAGTACCACAGCGTATCGTCACCTAGCTCTGACGGCGCGATACGGAGTTCTGATGGAGCGGGGGACCCGCGCGAAAAGAAACGTCGGCGGTGATCTAGAATGTCCTTCATGGCACGTGGCCGCAAAACCGAACGCTGGGCTCGACTCTAACGGGTTTCAGTCTCGCGCATGGATCAACCCACCTTGACAGCCCTCTCGTGATCCCGCCGATCCTCATGATCGCCTACTCGGCGGTGATCGGCTATCTGCTGTGGAACCGCCACGGCCGCAGCGGGCCGCAGGCTACACCATGCCGTAACGAGGAAGCTCGGCGGTGCCAGCGCGTTTCCGGGACGGGCGAGCACGACGAAGCGATCGAGCGGGAAACCACGACGCGCGATTCGCGATCCATGAGCGCGGCAAATGGAAGAATCGCGATCTACACCGGAAGCCTTTACAACCGGTCCATGATGAATCTGGCAAGGGGGCTGGCCGATCGTGGTTTCGACGTCGATTTCGTGGTCAACGAAGCCGATGGCCTTTACGACGAAATCCCGAACCCGGAGCAGGTGTTCTCGCTGGGATTTCGATATCTCCGCGTGAACCGCTGGCTTCGTCCGAGGTCGTGGTTCCAAATGTCCGCGTTGGTCCCCAGACTCCTCGACTACTTGCGACGCCGCCAGCCAAGGGTTTTGTTGGCCTCCCCCGGCGGTTGTAACAGGGTGGCCATACTGGCTGCCAGGGAATTCCGCGAATTGCGGGTGATCGTGAGCCCGGCGCGGCATTTTTCGGAATGCTACGCCGCGGGATCAAGAGGGGAACGACGGGACTCGATGGTTGAACGTGCTTTGTATCGGCGCGCCGACATCGTGTTAGCGGAAACGCAACCCATCGCGGACGATCTGATCCGCATCGCGCCGGAGATACGGTCCCGGGTGCGCGTATCTCCCGTTCCCATCGTGAGGTGGGACGAGATACGCCGGCAGGAGACATACCGTGTGGAGCATCCTTGGATGCGCGACGAGGCAAGCCCGGTCATCCTCGCCGCTTCCCGGTTGGATCCGATCAAGGACCTCGCGACGTTGCTGAGGGCATTCGCATTGGTCGCGCGATCGCGGTCCGCCCGACTCGTCATCATCGGCGAAGGCCCGGAGAGAGAGCGAATTTGGACGATGGCCCGCGAATTGGGGATCGGGGGGGAAATCGCGTTGCCCGGCTTCCAGCGCAACCCATTCGCCTGGATGGCGCGTGCGAAGGTCTTCGTCGTGTCGTCCCTGACCGAAGCCGGCCCAAGGGTCCTTGCCGAGGCGATGGCGTGCGGGACTACGCCGGTGAGCACGGATTGCCCCGGTGGGCCGAGGGACATGCTGGGCGGCGGCCGGTGGGGCGAGCTGGTGCCTGTGGGCGATCACCGGGCGCTTGCAGACGCGATTTCGAGAGGAATCGACGATCCGATCCCGCCAAGGGAGTTGAAGCGCCGAGCTGACGAATATTCGGTTGCGGCCTCTAGTGATCGATACGAAAAGCTGATACGCACGGTGATGGAGCAGCCCCGTCTGAGGGCCGGCAAGGCCGTTTGAGGGCTGTAGGCATGGGAGTTTCGCCAGCTCGAATCCTGTTGGCGTCCCCCCTGCCGCCGCCGACAGGCGGTATGCAGACGTGGACGGAAACGCTGCTCCGTCGTGGGCTGCCGGAACCGTTCACCGTCGACCTTGTGAACACTAGGCAGACCGTCAAACGTCGCAGACCTGGCAGGCCGCGGTTGGCTTACGGGGAGGCGGCAAGATTCTTGAGGATTCTGTGGCGTTTCCGCTCTTTGCTCCGTGCGGATCGCCATGCGGTCGCGCACTTGAACAGTTCCTTCACTCCCACGGCAACGCTCGTGAACCTCAGCACGACCTGGATCGCCCGCCGTGCCGGTGTTCCCTACGTGGTCCACCTGCACGGAACGTTCCGCGAGCCCGACGGTGACGGTCTGGCCTCTCGACTTTATCGACGTGCCTATCGCCGCATATTCGACGGTGCCGCCTGGATTCTGCTTTTGGGCAAGGCTAGCGAGCGCGCGGTCCTCGCACTCGGCGACTACGGCCACAAGACGACCGGCTTCATGCCGAACTTCATCGACTTCCGCGCCGTGCCGCCGCGAAACAGGATTGCCCCGCAGGCAGGCGCCCCGATAAAGGTAGTCTTTACCGGCAAGATATGGCCGCCCAAGGGCATCGCAACCATCGCCTCGGTGGCGGAGCGCGTGCCGGATGCCGTCTTCCAACTCGTCGGCGGCGGTCCCTCGGAATTGCGCGCCGCGTTCATCCGCGACCTCGAATCGCGCCACCTGCTAAGTCGCGTATCTGTGCTGGATGCCCGCCCCAACAAAGATGTGTTCGCGTTGCTTGCCGAAGCCGATGTCTTCTTCTTCCCATCGCTGCGCGAGGGGTTGCCGAACAGCGTATTGGAGGCAATGGCCGTGGGCTTGCCCGTGGTCGCTTCCAACGTCGGTGCCATCCCCGAGATCATCGACGTACCGGACGGCGGGATGTTGCTCGACCCCGAGGACGTCGACGGCTTCGTCCAGGCGATCGATCATCTCCGAACGCACCCCGAACTTCGCAATGAAATGGGCCGATACAACCGGATGAAGGCGGAGCGGAACTACGACTACGACGTGGTCGTGAAGCGGCTTTGCAGCGTCTACGACGACATCCTCGCACGCCACGCCGAGCGGCCATCCGCCGCAAAACATGACAAATTGCGGTAGGGGCGACCCTAACGCGCCCGTCAGGGCGCGCGGTCGCCCGCGTCGTACGT
>JAPPKV010000133.1:19727-31042 GCA_028819775.1 Gammaproteobacteria bacterium
CCCCCCCCCCCCCCCCCGCGGGCCCCCCCCCACAAAAAAATCAAAATTGGGGGTGGGGCCCCCCAAACCGCCCCCGCCGGGGCGCGCGGTCGCCCGCGTCGTACGTGCCCGTGTTCTGGCCGGCCTCCTGCACGGACGGGTAGCGCAGATACGCCATGCGCTTCTGCTCTTGCCGGCCTCTGCTCACGCTGTCCAGAACGACACCGCTCAAAAAGCTGCCGAGAGACGCCAGCCCAAGGGTGGCGCAGAGCACCGCCGTGGGCAGCCTGGGCACCAAGCCCGTCTCCAGGAACGTCAAAACGATGGGCACGGCCAAAACCACCGCGACCAGGCCGAGCACGACGGCCGCCGCAGTGAAGAACCGAAAAGGGTGGAACTCCTTGACCAGCAGACCGATGGTCAGCAGGGCGCGCCGACCGTCCCGGAGCGTTCTGAGCTTGCTCTTTCCGCCTTCGGGACGCTCGACGTAGCGCGTTGGCATCTCGGCGCAAGGCAGCCGCAGGTTGGCGCTGTGGGCAGAAAGCTCCGGTTCGATTTCGAACCGCCTCGACAAGGCCGGGAAGGACTTCACGAAGCGCCGGGACATGACCCGGTAGCCGGAGCTGATGTCCGTGAAGACGGCGCCGAACATCCTGCGGACAAGCCAGCTCAACAGGGCGTTGCCCATCCTGTGTCCCCGACGGTACGCATCTTGGCCCTCGGCCTCGACGCGGACGCCCACCACCATGTCCAGGTTTTCGGCGACCAGCCTGTCCACCATGGCGGGTGTGGCGGCGGCATCGTAGGTGCCGTCGCCGTCGGCGAGCACGTACACGTCCGCCTCGACGTCGGCGAACATGCGGCGCACCACGTTGCCCTTGCCCGGAAGCGCCTCGGATCGCACCACGGCCCCTGCGTTGGCGGCCCGTTCCGCCGTGGCGTCCGCCGAACCGTTGTCGTACACGTAGACCTGCGCCTCGGGCAACGCCCGCCGAAACGCCGAAACAACGCCGGCGATGGCGACCTCCTCGTCGAGACACGGCAGCAGCACGGCGATGCCCGGGCGGGAGGAACTCATTGACGCGTCGCCCGGTTCCGGATCGTGGCGACGAGCTTGGCCGCGGGCAGTCGGAGCCGGTGCAGAACCCAGCCTGCGAGAAGTGCGCCTGCCGCAACCGCCAGCGGTGCCATGGCGTCCGCATAGCGGCCTACCATCACGCCGAACGTCCCCGAAAAGAGCAGATGCGTATGAACGGCGAGCGCACTGATGGCCGCAACCTCCAATCGACTGTCTGAACAGCTCCGGCCAAAACGCTGCCACACCGCCAGCGGCACGGCAACCAGGATGAGGAGAGCGGGAATACCCATCGCGAGGCGAAACGCAAAGCCCGACCAGGAACCGGGGGGTACGCCTAGCCGGAACAATGGAACGCCCTCGAACAGGGGATTGGGTTCCGTTCCGTCGATGTAGGATTGGAACTCCTTGCGGGTAACGGGCGTGGCGAACGCCCACGACCACCGTCCGAGGTAGTGGGTGATCGCGTTGCCCACCCAGGCAACAGGCTCGGACAGCATGGCCGGGCGCCCTATCTGTGCCAAGAGGCGGTACTCTCCTACGCCGCGTTGGCGGGCCAGACCCCTCACCAGCGGCGAGAACGCCTCTCCATACGTCCGGTGTTGGGCCGTCACTTCGAATGCTCGCAACAACGAGGAGCGAGCGAACAGGCTGGGCGCGTTGGCGGTGAGGGCGCGGGCCGGGGCCATGACCTCGCGCCCCACCGCGACGATGGCGGCGAGTTCCGGGTCGGCTATGCGCGGCTGCGGCTCGATGACGAGCGCCTTCGCGAACAGGTGCCTGTCGGCGAGATTGGGGCGGGCACCGGAGTCGTGGTGTGCGTGCCAGACCATGCTTTCACCGATCAGGCAGAGCGCGACGGGGACCGCGACGGCGGCGACCATCACGAGCCGCTGTCCTCGCCAGCGTCGCCACATGAGCCAGAAGAGGAGGGGCCAGACCACCAGCAGGCTCAAGCCCGCCGGGCGAACCGCGATCGCCAGGCCGCAGGCGAGCGCCGAGACCGCGGCCCATCGCCACGACGCGCGATGGCACGCGAGGGCGATGCTTCCCGTCATGAGGGAAAGCAGCGAGATGAAGATGGACTCGGTAAGGATGTAGCCGTGCAGGTCGACGATGCGTGGGTAGAGCACGAGCGCCATCACCGCGGCGAGTGAGAAGAAGAGGGACCCGGAGGCGCGGTGGAGGCCCCAGCCGAGGAAGGCGAATGCCCCGGCGGCGATGACCAGTTGGACTTTGGGAGCGGCGTCAGCCGAGCCGAACAGGGCGTCGACCGCCCAGAGAAAAAGGGGGTAGCCGGCGGTGCGGTGCGCACTGAACTGGAGGTATCCGTGGCTGTCGGGGGCGAGGATCACCGGCTGCGACCAGTGCAGTGCGACGTAGCCGAGCACGAGCAGCCCGACCAGCCAGGGGAAGTGGGTTTCCAAACGCCGGTGTCCTAGCGCCGCGAGGTGTCCGACACCGCGTGGAACCATCGGCTTCACCGGTCGAGTACGGCGGCGATGGCAGCCTCGTAGCCGCTGATCGACGACTCTGACGAGAAGTCGTTCGCCCGACCAATCAACTCGCCCGGTGGCAACGGGTTGTCCATCGCCTCGGAGATTGCCGCCGCAAGAGCGGTGTGATCGCCCACGGGCGTCAAGGCACCCCATGCACCGCCGCCAAGGATCTCCCTGGTGCCGCCAGGGCAGTCGGTACTCACGACGGTCGTGCCGCAGGCCATGGCCTGAACGAGGGCGTTCGGGGAGCCTTCGAAGAGGGACGACATGACGAACACGCGAGCCCGGGCCATCCAGGCGAAAGGATTGCGCTGGAAACCCGGCAGGTCGACCCTGCCGGCGATTCCCAACTCGCGCGCCAACGCCCGGAGGCGGTCCCGTTCCACGCCCTCGCCGATGATCACGAGCCGAACCATCCGCTCGCCGGCGACCGAGGCGAATGCCCTGATGAGGGTCGCATGGTCCTTGACCGGACTCAGCCTGCCGGCAGCGAGCACGACCGGCATCTGTCCGTCCTGAAACCAAGAATGATCCACGGGCTCGGCCGCCCGCGCGGCAAGGTCAGGCCCGACGACGGGATTGCGGATGACGCGCACACGGGGCGCGATGCGGGGCGCGATGCGCTTCAAGTCCTCTGCCACGGCGCACGAGTTCGTCAACACGGCATCCGCGAACCGCCATAATGCCCGTTCGAGGGACAGGGCAATCCGTCCCCGAAAACGGCGGGTCGCGTAGTCCATAGAGAAATGGGACGCTTGCCGTACGATGACCGCAACGGAAAACCGTAGCAGGACACTGGCCAGCAGGGCCGCGACATTGCAGGTAGGCAGCGTGGACAGCAGCAAGCTCGGCCGCCGGCGCCGCAGGTAGTTCGTTAGCGCGGTCAGCGTCGCAGGTAGCCCGCGGGTGTTCAAACCGACCACGCGCACGGACTCGGGCACATCCGCCAAGTAGGGGCCGGTCAACCGCATCAACACGAGGTCGACGACGAACCCGCGCCGCGCGAGGCCCCGGCCGATGTCCAGCATCGCCCGCTCGGCACCCCCTCCTTCCAGGCTTCCGACGAAGAGTGCGATCTCTTTCTTCACGCCGGAACCTTCTATGCTCTGCTGCTCCGGCGTTGTCACCGGTTTAGGACCGCGGCGATCGTATCCTCGTAGGCGCTGATCGACGACTTGGCCGCGAAGTCGCTCGCCCGGCATTTCAACTCGCCTGGTGGCGTCGGGTTGTCCATCGCGTCCGAGATGGCCCCCGCAAGCGCCGCGTGATCGCCCACAGGCGTCAGCGTGCCCCAAGCACCGTTGCCGAGTATCTCCCTCGAGCCGCCGGGGCTGTCCGTACTCACCACGGTCGTGCCACACGCCATGGCTTGAACGAGCACGTTCGGGGCACCTTCGACGACGGAGGACAGGACGAAGACGCTGGCCCGGGACATCCATGCAAAGGGATTGCGCTGGAAACCCGGCAACTGCACCTTGCTCGTGATTCCCAGACCTCCGGCCAAAGTGAGGAGTCGATCCCGTTCCGGACCCTCGCCGATGATGACCAACCGCGCCGTGCGCTCACTCGCGACCAAGGCGAACGCCTTGAGCAGGGTCGCATGGTCCTTGTTCGGATGAAGCCTTCCAGCGGCGAGCACCACCGGCGCCTGGCCGTCGCGGAACCAAGGGTGGTCCACCGGCTCGGCAGCACGGGCCGGGAGGTCCGGCCAGACCACGGGATTGGAGATCACGCGAACGCGTGGCGAAATCCAGGGGACGATTCGTTTCAAGTCGACCGCCACGGCGTTGGAGTTTGTCACCACGGCATCTGCGAACCGCCATAACACCCGTTCCATGGTGAGGTGCATCCGACCACGACGATCGCTGGTCTTATAGTCCATGGAGAAATGGGCCGCTAGCCGAACAATGACCGGTAGGCTCCGTCGGAGCTGGATACGGGCCAGCAGTGCTAGGGCATTGCAGATAGACAGGGTCGACAACAGCACGCTCGGCCGCTGGCGTCGTAGGTAGTTGATCAACGCGGAATGAGTCGCTAGTAGACCACGCGTGTTCAGAGCGACCACGCGCACGGACTCGGGCACATCCGCCAAGTAAATGCCGGAAGACTGCAGCAACACCAGATCGACGACAAAACCGCGCTGAGCGAGCCCCCGGCCGATGTCCAACATCGTCCGCTCGGCACCTCCGCCGCCCATGCTTCCCACGAAGAGTGCGATTTTCTGCTTCACGCCTGACTCCTCTAGCGTGTGTTGTCCCGAGCGCAAGCCAGCGGATCAGTATAGTCAGACTACGGCGTGTCGTATGATGGTGGGCAGTTGGAAGCCAGGGAACGTATGAGCTCGCAGCGCGCGAATCACCAACACCGTTACGACTCTGCGCCCGCCATACGGCGGACACCGACCGCTGGCTATCCGGCATTCCCCTATCTGCCGCCCCAACGTTACCCCGAGTTCGGTACGCACGGTCCAACCGATCCGAGCAACCAGGTCTACGCCGCCGTCCGGAGGGTCCTTGAAGATATCGGGCTGGACCAGCCCAATATCGGCAAACCCACGTGGAATCCCCTCAAGGGCCATTTGCAGCCCGGTCAGCGCGCGGTGATCAAGCCGAACTGGGTCATGCATGTGAACCCGTCCGGATCCGAAGAGGCTCTGATCACACATACGTCGGTGATCCGGGTGCTGATCGACTATGTCCTGCTCGCCCTGGACGGTCGCGGCCGGGTGGACATCGCCGACGCGCCGCTGCAGGGCTGCGATTTCGCCGCGATCAAACGCATGACGAGGATCGACGAGTTGCTGGATTTGTACCGTGCCGAAGCGCCCCACGTGTCGTTCCAGGTACTGGATCTCAGGAAGACGACGCTCGAGGGATGGCGGGTAGACGGGAGTACCCACCAGCAGGCGCAGCAGCAGGGGGATCCCCGAGGGTACACGTTGGTCGATCTAGGACGGGACAGCCTGCTCGCCGACATCGACGACCGGGCCGCGCGGTTTCGCGTAACGATGTACGACCACCGGCTCATGCGCCAACACCACGCCGGAGACCGGCACGAGTACCTGCTCGCCAACTCCGTGCTGGACGCGGATCTGGTGATCAACGTCCCGAAACTGAAGACGCACTTGAAGGCAGGCCTCACTGCGGCGCTGAAGAACCTGATCGGGATCAACGGGCACAAGGAGTATCTGCCTCATCACACCAACGGCTGCCCCGCCACCGGCGGCGACCAGTATCCGCACTTGAGCTACGTCAAGCCCGTGCGAAGCTGGGTGGACGACCGCTATTGGCGCCTCACGGCGCAAGACCTTCCGTCGCGCCAGTTCCGAAGCGCGCTGGGGGCCGCCGGTCGCGCACTTCGCAGATCTTCTCGAATTCTCGACAGGGACAATCTGATGGACGGCGGCTGGTCCGGCAACGACACGATTCCGAGAACGACGCTGGATATCAACAACGCGCTCTACTTCCTGCCAACGACCGGCAACCGCCAACGCCTGTCCTCCGAACCGCTGCGCACGGCGCTCCACATCGTCGACGGCGTCGTCGCCGGAGAGGGCCTCGGCCCCCTGCACCCGAGTCCCAAAGCGGCGAGTTTGGTCATGGGCGGCTGGAACCCGCTGACGGTCGACCTCTGCGCGGGCCGCCTCATCGGACTGGATGCTGAAAAGGTACGCCTGCTTCGCTACGGCATGGCACACCCGAGGAGCATGCTCGGATTGGTTTCGCCGAAGGTTGCCGACCTCGAACTGATCAGGGACGGCGACAGGATGCCGCTCGCGGACCTCGAATCGCTGGGGTTCGCCTTGCCCGAGACCTGGCTCGATGCCGTTGCCTGATCGCTTGCGCCTCCGGCGCCTGCTGTCGCGCAAGCTCAAGGTCCTACTACCCCGCAAACTACGTTTCCGGACCTACGTTCTGCGCCATCCCGGCTCGTACGGCGACTACTATGGTCTGATCAAGCGCATGTCGACGGCCGACCCCGCCGCCATGTCCGCATCGTTGTTGACCGATCTCCTCACCTCGGTCTGCGACGCCAACGAATATTATCGGGGCGCGTTTTCCGGGCACCTCCCAAGCAACTGGCGAGATCTTCCCGTCGAGGGGATTCTTAACAAGCTACCTACTCTGACGAAGCAGCACCTGCGCGACCACTTTGCGGCGTTGCACACCGCTGGGGAGTTTCCCGACACGTACAGGAACACGTCTGGCGGCTCCACCGGGCAACCCGTCGTGCTTACCCAGGACACGAACTACTCGAGCTGGTCCAACGCCGCGCAAGGCTACTATTTCCGGGAGTTCCTCGGCGTCGATATGAACGATGTCAAGAACATCTGGCTATGGGGAAGCGAACGCGACCTCCCACGTCGCAGGGATGGACTTGCAGGTAACCGCCACCCTGAAGTTTTTTGGCGCAACCAGACGCTCCTGAACACGTTCCACGCGACGACGGATGAACGGTGGCTCGACTACATCGACTTCATCGCGCGGCATCGCCCCTACTACGTGGCCGGCTACGCAGGTTCGCTGTACCAGATGGCGAAGGTTGCGCGCAGACACAATGTCCGCCTTTACCGTCCCAAGTTCGTGTATTCGGCTGCCGAGACGCTCCGGGACTTCATGCGCGAAGAGATCGAGGCTCAGTTCAACGCCCGGGTGTTCGACTACTACGGTTCGCGGGAAGTCGGCGCGATCGCGGGCGAATGTCGATCTGGCCGCCGCCACGTCTTCACCATGAACAACGTCGTCGAAGTCGTCCCTGACCCGACCGGGTCGGGGAATGCGACTCCGACGCAGGTTTCCTCCGACCCCGCACCGCCGACGATGCACCAAGACGGGGAGCCGCCGCCGGAGGGCCGAATCCTAGTCACTAACCTACACAACCGGGCTTTTCCACTGATCCGCTTCGAAATCGGCGACACCGGCGCCATGGACGCGGACCCCGCCACTTGCCCGTGTGGATCGCGGCTGCCCATACTCGACAAGCTGACGGGACGCGTGTCGGACCACTTTGTGCGGCGAAACGGGGCGCTCGTCCACGGCGAGTACTTCACGCACCTGTTCTATTTCCGCCCGTGGGTGGAGACGTTCCGGGTGGATCAACTGGCATACGATCAGATCCGCGTGCGGGTCGCGCGATCCGGCCCCGTGGACGAAGATGACGTTGCGGAGATCACCTCCAAGATCCGTGCGGCGATGGACGACGGGTGCAACGTCGAGTGGGACTACGTCGATCAGATCGAGACATCACCGCAAGGCAAGCACCTTTACACGCGTTCCTACGTCCAACCCGGGTAGGCGGGCCGATGTTGCCGTTGGAGAACGCGAATTGAGTGGATTCCGGCTCACAGTCGGATCGGAAGGGGCGTTCAAGCTCACCTTCAGGGAACGATTCGTGTCGGCCTTCGTGGAGGGATTCGACAAGGCGGCCAACGTCTTGGAGCAGATCGTCGAACACTTAAGAGCCAACGATCCCGACGCGATCCTGTTCGTCTTTGGCGACCACGGCGCGTGGCTGTCTCGAGGTTTCGATTTCGAAGATGATCCTGCTTTCGTCCTGCAGGATCGCTTCGGAATCCTGGGCGGGGTGTACCCGCGCGACAGGTGCGCCCCGCAGTTGGCCGAGGCGGAGCGGAAGGGCTACATGACATCCCTGGACGTGGTGCACGCGATGATCCAATGCCTGGCGGACGGCCAGAGTCCCCTTCTCGAGCCGAGGCGCGACAGGTTCTGGACCGGCGACCTCCCGGAAGACCATCCGTACGACTACAAGGAGTTGCTGTATGAGTAGACGCCCGCTCGTGATGCTGTTCTTGGTGGCACTTGGCACAATCGGCGCGTGGCCGCTGGATGCCGTTGCCTACCAAGGCGCTGAAGTCACGTCTGCCGCGACCGGGGATGTCGACGTCTTGCGGGCCTACATCGATCCCGGCGTGGCCGGCTTCGTCATCGTCACGGTGCTGGGGTTCATCTCATCCATCGGATACTGGGCCCGGTCACACATCGCCCGGGCGAAGCGGCGGCTGTTCGGATCCGGCGAGACCACCACGGATGTTGGTGCCGAGGACGAGGCCATCGCGGATGGCACTGATGACGGTAAGGAGGAGAATTGCTGAGCGCGGACGGCGGGTCCTTCAAGGACCCGTCGGGGCGAGTCTACCTGGTCGGGGACGGGACCGACCGGCGGCGGGTGGTACGCGGACTGACGGCAACGACGAACGCGACGGTCGAGCGGTTGCTGGCGGAGCCTTTCTTCAGGCGCATGCTTGCAGAGGGCGACGTCGCGAACACCCGTGTTCTGTGCCCGGACGACCCGGTCGCCGCTGCCGTCATGGACAGGGGCTGGGCGTTGGTCTTGGAGCACGAGGCGGTCGACTTCCCGACCTGGCCCTACGAGTGGCCGTTCGGGATGCTCAAGGATGCCGCGCTGCTGCAACTGCACTTGCTGGAAGAGTGCGTCCGAGCCGGGTGGATTCTCAAGGATGCCACCCCATTCAACATTCAATGGGTCGGCAACAGACCGATCTTCATAGACATTCCCTCGTTTGTCCCCCGGAAGGACGGCGAATACTGGCAGGGCTACCGGCAGTTCTGCTGCATGTTCCTGATCCCCCTCATGCTCACGGCACATCTGCGCATACCCTTTCAGCCGCTGCTGCGCTCGTGCCTGGAGGGAATCCCCCCGGAAGTGGCGACGAGGTACTTCCGTGGCCTACAGCGATTCAGGAAAGGCGTGCCTTCTCACGTCTGGTTTCCGTCAATGGTCGAGGGATGGATGCGGACTCGAGACGGGGCGAGCCGATCGCCCGGTTCGAAACGCCGGCAGTCCGACACATCGCTTCTCGCGTTGCAGGACGGTCTGGTCCGCCTCGTTAATGGGCTGTCCTATCGCCCGACGGCCCCATCGGAGTGGTCGCATTACCCGGAGACGCACTCCTATGCAGAGAACGATCTCGGGCGGAAGAAGGCCTTCGTGGAGAAGCACACCCGGGCGCACCGCCCGCGCCTCCTGTGGGATCTCGGCGCGAACACGGGGACGTACTCGCGCATCGCCGCGCAGCACGCGGGGATTGTGATCGCGGTGGATGGCGATTATGAAGCGGCGGATGTTCTCTATCGCGAGACCCGCGAAGGTCGTGAGCGGAACATCGTTCCGCTCATCATGGACCTGGCGAACCCGTCGCCTGGCCAGGGCTGGGCCGGTCGTGAGCGCGCGCCTTTCATCGGGAGGCGAAATCCCGACATGGCGCTATGCCTCGCGCTCGTCCATCACCTGCGCGTCTCGGCGAACGTACCGGTCTCGCTATTGGTCGAGTGGCTGCGCAGCCTAGACGCCACCGTCATCGTCGAGTTCATCGACCGCGACGACGAGATGTTCGCCAGGCTGGCGGAGAACAAACGCGAGGAATACGCGGACTACACTCCGGAGAACTTCCAGTCCGACGTGGACAAGCACTTCAGCGTCGAGGACAGAATGGGATTAAAGGAAGGCAAGCGGGAGTTGCTCCTGCTGGCACCGAAGCGGGTCAACGTTTCGTGAACGCTGCGTAGGGGCGAGGCCATCGCGCCCGCTAGGGCGCGCCCTCGCCCGCGCCGGGCGTTCCCAATGCCACGTTCGGAGGGGACCGGGACGGGACAAGCCCGTCCCCTACGGTTGCCGCCGCAGCGCCGCCAACTCCGCCTGGACCACCCTGAGCGCTTCGGCGGTCTCCCGCAGCGCTTTGGCGGTTTCGCGGTGGTCCGCCCGCTCGGCCCGCAGCGCTTCAGCGGGGTCGGGCAGCAAATCGCCGGTCACCGGGTCGCGGAACCGGAAGCCGTCGCCGTGGGCCACTAGGTCGAGGCCCAACACGTTGCTCCGGAAAGCCCCGTCGGGGAGTGCAGGCACGGGCGCGTAGGCGCCGCCGGGGTCTAGGTGCCAGCCGTTGATTGGGCGCGGCAGCTTGCCGATCGGGTCGAACAGCCAGAACTCGCGCACGCCGAGCGCTTCGTAAAGGGCCGGCTTCGCCTCTACGTCGCGCCGCCACGTCTTCGGCGAGAGTAGTTCCATGACTAGGTCCGGCAACGGCTCTTGCCACAGCTTGTAGGACGAGCGCGCGTGGCCGCCGGCGCCGAACGCCACCAGCAGGTCCGGCGCCATGACCGCAGCCGGATTGCCGCGCTCGAACAGTAGCCCCATGTCCGCTGCGGCGAAGAAGCCCGCGTGCGCCGCATAGCGGCTCCGCATTGCACTGACCGCGTACGTCCGGAGTTTCTCGTGGGTGAGGCTTTCCACGGTTGCGCTGTCGCTCTCGGGATGGCCTTCGTCGTCATACCCGACCGGCGGCACCGGCCGGTACAACGCCCGGGCGTGGCGTTCCGCGAGCGACGGCTGCGGCGCGACGGACGCGAGCGGCGCGGCTGTGGCCGCGTCGGCGGTCAGTACGGGGGGTAGCGGTTCGGTTGCCATCGTCGGAAAATACCACAGGCGTTCCCGGCACGGAGATCGGCGGGCAAGCCTGCCTCGTCGCGCATGCCGGGCGATACCGAAATCGGCCCGGATCCGTGTGCGAGATCGCTGAAAATTGCGGGTCGGAGGGGGTGGCTTGGCTTCCTCGAGGCCGCTCGCCGCGCCCGCGAACGTACAGTAATGAACCGATCCGACCGCCGAAGGTCTGACGATGGACGGGTTGGAGCCAAGGAGGTGGACCCCGTGACCAATACCCGCTTGCCCCGTAGGGGACGGGCTTGTCCCGTCCCGCTGCCGCACGTGCCACCGCCCCGTAGGGG
>JAPPKV010000380.1 GCA_028819775.1 Gammaproteobacteria bacterium
GCTTCGGACCGGTCGCTCTCGCGTGCGTCCTGTGGCGGCGGACCACGGAGGCCGGCGTCGTTGCCGGCATGCTCACCGGCGGCATCGTGACGGTTGTCTGGAAAGGACTAAGTGGCGGTCCCTGGGGCCTATTCGATCTCTACGAAATCGTCCCCGCCTTCGCTGCGGGTGGCATCGCGATTGCCATCGTGAGCCTACTCGGCGGCGAATCCGGCAAACGCGCCACGGCGGTCTTTGATCGTCTCACGGGGTAGCGCCAATCGCTGCGAGTGGGCCCGCGCGGGACGGGACAAGCCCGTCCCCTACCAATCTTCAAGCGCGGTTCCGTCCTCGGGCGGCACGCGGACCACGCTCTCGCCGAAATTGCCGAGAATCGGGTTGATCACGCCGTGCTTGACGGCCAGGAGCGCAAGCTCGACGTCGCTCGAGACGTTGAGTTTGTCGAAGATCCGATACCGGTAGCTGTTCACGGTCTTGGGCGAGAGATGCAGGTTGGCGGAGATGTCGTTCACCCGCTGGCAGTTGATGACCATGAGCGTCACCTGTAGCTCGCGACTCGAGAGATTGTCGAAGGGCGAATCGACCGGATCGTCCAACGACCGGAAGGCGAGATGCTGGGCGATGTCCGAACTCACGAAACGCTTGCCGGCGTAGGCCCTCTTGATCGCGGCCACGACCTCCTGCGGCGACCCGCGCTTGGTGACGAAGCCACACGCCCCGGCACGCAACGCCTGGGTCGGATAGGGCGCGTCCCAAGCCGACGACAGCATGACGATCTGCGTGCCGGTCTCCATCTTCAGGATCCGTCGAGCCGCCTCCAACCCGCCGATTCCCGGCATCACGATCTCAAGGGAGACGACGTGGGGATTGAGTCTACGCGCTAAGTCGACGGCTTCCTCGCCGCTGTCCGCCTCGGCGACCACGTCGATCGCGCGAACATCTCGCAACAGACGTTTGATACCCGCCCGAAACAGACTCTGGTCGTCGGCAATAATCGTTCTTATCATCGTACTGCGTGGGGATTCACTGCCGACAGAACATAGGAAGCGGCCTACGGCCACGCAAGGCGGCGAGTCACTTTCCCGCTTCAAATCACCGAGCAATCCCCTCGGTGATATCGCCATAGTAGCACCCGTCCTGTGCCTGGCAACCTACTCGGAAGTGTAGGTGTACGTGCCGGTAGCGACCCGTGGACGGCGTTCCTTAATATCTCCACCGACCGCGCAGAAGGAGAGTGCAATGCCAGATCGACTCCTCGGCAAACGGGTGCTAGTGACCCAGGCATCGGATTACATGGGACCCGCCACCGTGGAACTGTTCGAGGCGGAAGGCGCATCTGTCGTCGCCGACAGCCAACCGCTCGACAATGCCAGAGCGTGCCGTGAGTTGGTCGCCCGCGCTGGCCGGGTGGATGTGCTCATCGCCAATCTCGCATCTCCCAACTTCAGCGGCACCGAAGTCACCGATCTCGACGATGACGACTGGCATGCGCCGTTCGCACTGCTCGTGGATCCTCTTCACTTCCTCACCCAGGCCGTGCTCCCGCAGATGATTGAACGCAGGCAGGGAAAGATCGTCGTCTACGGCAGCGCCACGGCATTGCGGGGCCTGAAGACCGTGTCGGCGTACTCGGCGGCACGGGCCGCACAGGTCGGCTACGTGCAGGCGGTGGGCGTCGAGGTCGCGCCGCACAACGTGCAGGTCAATCTAATCGCGCAGAACTACGTGGAGAACCGGGAGTACTATCCCCCCGAGTTGATGCAGAAGGATTCGTTCGTGGCTTCGCTGAAGCGACAGGTGCCTGCGGGTCGACTGGGCACGGGACTCGAAGACGCCGCGTTCGCGCTGTTTCTCGCCTCCGACGAAAGCGGCTTTTTTGCGGGCCAGGCCTTCCCGTTCGCGGGCGGATGGGTACAGCGATGACCACCGTTTCGTCACCGCGCCCCTTAAGGCCGGCAATCGCGCTTGCGTCGCAGTCGTCGGCGGAGCAAGCCCGAAATCGGGAGCCCACACCCGCTGCTAGCAAATGCCACCCGTTACGACCCCGCCCGATTGGGCACTGAAATCCTCCGTCGCCCGGCTTGCCACGGTCGACGCGGCGAAACCCCATGTGGTTCCCGTGGTGTTCTGCGAACTGGACGGCGCTCTCTTCATCCCAGTCGACGGGAAGCCGAAGTCGGGCGCGCGGTTGCAGCGGCTGAGGAACATCGAGCGCAATCCGGCAGTCGCCGTGCTCGTCGACCGGTATTCGGACGACTGGTCCGAGCTATGCTGGACGCGGATCGACGGTCGTGCGGAGATCGTCGTTACCGACGACAGGATCCGGGCGGCGCTTCGGGCCAAGTACCCACAGTACGAGCATATCGAGATTGGCACGACGGCCATTCGGGTCATGATCGTAGGCGTCGTGTCCTGGTCGGCCAAGGGACGCCTACCACCCGGAGTGACGAACCCCAAGCAGTAAGCGCTACGGCCCTGCTCCGTCACCACCCGCTCGGGACGCAAATTTCAGCCAAATCGCACATGGCGAATGGTCGACTTCGCTATGTGCAAGGTCCGTGCTTGGGGGATGCTCTAGGGCTTTCGCGTCCCTGGAAACGCTGTGGTATTTTTCGATGATGCGGCCCGAAACGCTCTCCGCTCAGCCCGAAGCGGCGCGGTTGCCCACGAGTCCCGAACGCTCGTTGGCGGCCATCCATGCCGCCGCTCTGTACCGGCCGGTTCCACCCTTCGCCTGTGACGACGAAGGGTACCTCCACGACGACAGCGCGATGTCGGAGAACACCTACCACGCCTGGCTGCGGACCTACCTCCTGTGGACGCTGCATACGCGCTACCGCGACCGCGGCGACGTCTTCGTCGCCACGGACCTCGCCGTGCATTTCGAAGAGGGGAATCGCGCAGCCATCGTCTCACCCGATCTCATGGTCGTGTTTGGCGCGCCGCCCCACCATCGCATGTCGTACAAGCTCTGGGAAGAGCCGAAAGTCCCCGACCTCGTCGCGGAAGTACTGTCGGAGAAGACCTGGCGTCGGGATCTCACGGTCAAGTCCGCGCTGTACCAGGACCTAGGAGTCCGCGAGTTCTGGGTTCTGGATGTGATCGGCAAGCTCCCGGCACCCGTAATGGGGATGCGCCTGAATTCGGACCGCGTCTACGAACCGATTCCGCCGTCGCCCGACGGTGCACTCGCCAGCGAGGTGCTCGGATGCGAGTTGCTCGACAACAACCGGGACTTTCGATTCCGCGATCTGGCAACCGGAGAAATCATCCCCGATTTGGCGGAATCCGAACAGATGCGCGAGGTGGCCGAAGCGGATGCCAACGCGGCCCGGGAGGAGGCCGACGCGGCCCGGGAGGAGGCCAATGCGGCCCGGGAGGAGGCTTACGCGGCCAGAAAGAGGATCATGGAACTCGAGGAGCGGCTCCGGGTGGAGCGAGACAATTCGCGGCGACGTCCCAAGCCCGGAGGCGGTTGAAGCGGCCAAGTAACATCGAGCGCAACCCGGCGGCGGCCATCCTGATCGACCGGTATTCGGACGACTGGTCCGAGCTATGTTGGGCACGAATCGACGGGCGCGCGGAGATCGTCGCGACCGACGAAAGGACCCGGGGTGTGCTTGAGGCGAAATATCCACAGTATGAACACGTCGAGATTGGCACGACGGCAATTCGGATCACAATCG
>JAPPKV010000539.1 GCA_028819775.1 Gammaproteobacteria bacterium
CCTGCGCGTCGACGGCGACGCCCGGCAGACGGTCGCGGTACTTCGATTCGATTCGGGTGCGCCAGAGATCGGCGGGTTCCTGCACATGGCCATCCGTGGACACCATGAAGTACTTGTTGGGGTCGTCCGGCCGGGCGGTGCGGCTCCAGCCTTCTATACCTGGCGTAGAGAGACGCCAGGCGTTGTTCTCATCGGTCTCGGCGAGGTTTTGCTCGGACAGGGAAGCTGCCAAGATGGTGTCTCCGTTCGGCTGTTTCACTACTGTAGCGCAATAGTTGACGTGGCTGTGGGACGGGGAGTGACACCGACAGAAGTTCTCGAGTTCTGGCTGGGTGCTGCGCCGGATGACCCCGAGTCGGTCGCCCGGGCAGCGAAGCGCTGGTACATCACGGATGACGGCTTCGATGCCGAAATCAGGGGCCGATTCGGTGCCGCGATCGAACAGACGCAACGAGGCGCGTTTGCGGGTTGGGCAGAAACGCCCGAAGGCGCCTTGGCCTTGGTGATCCTGCTCGACCAGTTTCCGCGCAACGCGTACCGCGGAACGGCAGACGCGTTTGCGGGCGACCCGGTTGCACTGGCCGTTGCAAGACGTGCGGTCGAGCACGGTTTCGACCGCGAACTCGCCATTCCCGGACGGGCGTTTCTCTACCATCCCTTCGAGCACAGCGAGCATCCCGCGGATCAGGCGCGCTCAGTCGTGCTATTTGAATCCCTCGCTGCGGACGCACCGCCGCGTTGGCGCGAATTCGCTGCGGACTTCGTGCCCTATGCCCACGCTCACCGAGACGTCATCGCACGTTTCGGTCGATTCCCGCACCGCAACGCTATCCTCGGGCGTGCGAGCACGGCTGAAGAGCAAGCCTATCTGGACCGGGGAGGCGGCTTCTGACTGAGCCCCGCGACGGCGTTTGAGAGATTTCGCACGTGGCTTGGGGTCGTTGGCTTGCATACCTGTCGGTTTTGCGTGCGTAAAGTGGAGCCTATGGTCGTCGGCCACGGCCGAGTGAAGGAAGGCGCGTTTGCTATGATCGGGGTTCCCGGGCTGGCTTCATCGAAGACGTCGTTGGTCGACAAACCGCAACGCCGCCGCCTCACGGTGGATGACTTCGCCAAGATGTGCGAGGTGGGAATTCTCTCGGCCGACGACCGCGTCGAACTCATCGATGGAGAGCTTGTCGAAATGCCGCCAATGGGATCCGAGCACGCGGGGATTGTTAACGGACTGGCAAATGTTCTTCCCGGTCTTCTTGACCCGGCGGTGAGCTTGCGGGTTCAGTCATCCGTCCAGCTAACCAGGTACACCCAGCCCGAACCGGACCTGGCGGTGGTGAGTCGTGACTCCCGGTTGTATCTGCACCGCCATCCGCAACCGGAGGAGATTCTCATCGCGATCGAAGTGGCGGTTTCGTCGCTGACGTACGACCGTGAGCAGAAGATGCCGCGTTACGCGGCGGCGGGGGTGCCCGAAGCCTGGCTCGTTGACGTGCGGGCACGAACCATCACCGTGTACACGGATCCGACCACGGATGCCTATCGTGTTTGGCACACGTTGGGATGGAACGAGGAACTGGACGCCACGGCCGTTCCTGGTCTCCGCCTCACGTTCGAGGATATTCTTCCGAGCGCGTATTTTCCGTAAGGTAGCGGCGGCGACGGGCAGAATGCGTCAGGACACGTCGTTGTATTTCCAGTTCCCGTGAAAACCGTAGGGAACCCGGTGCGGCAGCTCGGCGCACGCGATCGGTCCATCGGCGAGGTTCTCGGCATCGAAGAACGCCAAGTCGCTGCGGTTCTCGCGCCCGCGATGGACGATGCTTAGCAGGTAGCCATCGCCCTCCACGGCGTCTCTCGATCTCGGGACGAACACCGGCTCGCCTGTGGTATCGCCGTCGGGAAGCGTGTAGCGGGCGTGTCGGCCGGCGTCGAAGTCGTGGCGGACGACGGTATTGAGGCTCAGATCCTCGCTGCCGTTGGACGCAGCCGCGTAGTAGCCGTACCGGTAGGCCGTGCCTGCGAAACGTTCGTCCAAGCGTGGAAACTCACCGGTCGTGTCATCGAGGCGTCGTCGTTGCACGCCGTTGGCGTTGGCCGCGAGGTCGATGACCCACTCCGTCAAACGGGCTTGGGGCGGTGCCGTCGGCGTCCCGTCGACGTTCGGGAACAGCGGAACCTCGTCGAACTGCATCACGTGGGCGACGATTCGGTTGCCGTCCGTGTAGGCGTTCATCGGGTGGAATACGAAGCAGGGGTCGGTTTCGAACCAACGGATGTCGGCGACCGAGCCATCGCGGCGCATGACGGCCAGGTGGGTCCCCTTGTCCGGTTCCCAGGCGAACACGGGCTTGCCCCGAATCGCCCGGGTCAGGCTGGCGGTGGCCGGAAATACGGGGAATACGACGTGTTCGTCGGTGACGATGAAGTCGTGCATCATGCTGGCGAAAGGTGCCTTGAAGCGCTCGGAACGCGTGAGCGCCCCGGATGCATCGACCGTCTGGTAGCTCACGTCCTTGCTGAACATCCCGGACGCCATGTAGCCGAAGAAGAGCATCTCGCCGGTCTTCGGATCCACCTTGGGATGTGCCGTCATCGGTCCGTCGAGGCGATCGTCGAACCGCCAGGCGCCGACGGAGTCGAGTGTGTCGGGATCGATCTCGAACGGTGCGTGGGCTTCCTCGAGGGCCAGCAGCTTGCCGCCATGCCAGACGATATTGGTGTTGGCGAGCCCGTCGTCGACCATCCCCCGCGCGGCCCGGTCGTTCTGTAGCGGGTTGAACGGATTGACGAGGCTGCGCCCCTCGCGCCGTTCCGCCTTCCATTTGCCGGTGTGCACCCAGCGGTTTCGGTACCGAACGCGACCGTTGCCGACGTGGAACATGTGCAGCATCCCGTCGCCCGCGAACCAGTGGTGGTCGCGACGAGGCGGGAACTGCGGATCCGGGCCGTTGCGGTAGTAGGTGATGTCGAGGTCGCCCGGCAGTTCGCCGCGGACGATCACGTCGTTCAGGTCGCACTCCATCCGGATCGGCGCGTAGTTCCCCTTGAGTTGGGGATGATCGGGGTAGGGCGTCGTCATGGTGTGGCCTCACGGGAGCGCATATGTCGTCACTTTAGCCCATCGACATCGTCTATGGCCCGCGCCGGCAACGGCACGCCTTCAGAGGGCGAGTCGTGCATCGAATAGGCGAGGGGCGCCATGTCCCAAGCTTGGACCGGCGAGAAAGCAGCGAGTCCGCCTTCGGCGAACAGGCGGGACTGTAGGCTTCCGGCCAGCGTCGGGTAGATTCGACCCGTCAACTTGCACCGATCGTTGGCGTAGACCTCGATGACCGACGCGTCCAGGAAGATGGTCAGCCGAAGCATGCCGTCCTCGTCGAGGGGGCAGGGTGCCGTCTGGACGGGGTGGTCGCGCTTCTCGGCCCTGGTGGCCATGGGGAACGAGCGGAACACGGCGGGATCCCGGCTGGACCGGCTGGTGTCGATCGACAGGGTGCGTGCCGCGGCGTCGTAGACGATTCGCGTCTCCTCGATGCGGTTCGGGGCTGCTCGGACAGTCAAGCCCGCGCGCCGTGCGCCGCGTGGCTGGATGGCCAATCGAAGTTCCTGGCAATCGCCTGCCAAGGCCGGGAATAGCTGTTCATCGTCGTCGAGCGTCAAAGCCGCCATCTCCCGGGGGTTGCGGCG
>JAPPKV010000110.1 GCA_028819775.1 Gammaproteobacteria bacterium
TCGTCGTCCGCCCGGGCATGGCCTTGACCGTCGAGGATGTCCAGAGTTTCGCCGCGCAGCACCTTGCCCGGTTCAAGGTTCCCGACCACATCTGGCTACGCACGGAACGCCTGCCGCGCATCGCCTCGGAGAAGATCTTCAAGCGCGGGTTGCGGGAGGAGGCGATCGAACTGCTGGCATCCGCTAGCGCATAGCCGCGTGTTGCCCCGCTGGCCTCAACCGTTCGGCACCAGGAACACGCACAGCCAGTGCCCCTCGACGCGCTGGAACCAACCGCCACCGGCTTCGACCGCCGCTTTCGACTCGCCCGGACGCGTCATCGCTGCGCGGTACGTCCCGTCCGCGTTGGCAGAGATTTCGACATCGGCGAACGCGAGGTACTCGCCAACTAGCGGGTTCACGGCCTTGTAGACGGCTTCCTTGGCCGCGAACAGCATCGTGTACCAGCCCTTCTCGACGGCCCGCTCGCGCGGGAGCAACACGCGCCACGCAATCTCGTCGGTCACCCGTCGTTCCAACTCCAGATCGACGCCGATGCCGGCGACGTCGTCTCTGCGACCGACCATCGCCAAGGCCAAGGTACGGCTGTGCGTAATCGAACCGACGATGCCACGGGGCCAAACCGGCACTCGGCCACGGGCGGTCACGGCCCAATCCCGGACCCCAAGCAAGCTCAGTGCTTGCCGAGCCACGCGTCGCCCCGAGGAGTACTCGGCGCGACGCACATCGCCCATCCGTCCCACGCCGACGCGTTCCCCCGGCAACAGTTCGCGGGCGTAATCACCGACGCGCCCGCAGACCAACGCGAGGCGAGGTTTGGTGAACGGCAGCTCGAACGGTTCGATGCCATCGAGGCAATACGCCAGCAGCTTCGGAAGACCGCTCGCTTGGCCGCTACCGGCTTCCAATGCTGCGCTCAGAGAACCATTGGCAGGGGGCGAAGTTCCCGTTTCAGTGGATCGAGGACCAAGCCCAACGACTCGAGCGTCGTGGCACCCATCAGGTTGCTGTCGCCGCCTTCTCCGAAGATCACATCGGCACCCCCGATCAGATCCCCGTATCGGAAAACCGCAACGCCTTTGCGCCTGACCACCTTTGTGCCATCAGCCAGCCTGAACACCTGTTCGTCGAGCGGCTTGATCCCCAGGCGTTCAAGGATCGAGGCCGGCACTACCGAGTACACGGCCCCGGAGTCCACCAAGAACTCGACTGGTTCGGTGTTGTCCGGTGTGGCAGGACCAGCGACTTCGACTTCTAGATACGTGAGCCCCATTACTACTTCCAGCTCAAGAACGCCGTCCGAGTATAGCTTGTTCGTCCCAACGGGCGTGCGCGATTCCGCATGGCGTGCCGAGGGTGCTACGCTCGACGCGTGTCTCACTCAAATAAGTTGGATCAAGAACATGATGCTCGTGGAGCAAATCTGGACCGGCAACGCCTACCGCAACTTCAACTATCTCATCGCCTGCTCAGAGACCGGCGAGGCCTTGGCGATCGACCCCCTCGACTATCGCAAGTGCCTGGATGCCGCGAAGTCCAAGGGCTGGGAAATCACGCAAGTCCTGAACACCCACGAACACGGCGACCACACCGGCGGCAACGGCCCGGTGATCGACGCGACGGGGGCGAAGCTGCTCGCCCACCACAACGCCGGGCCGCGCATCGACGGCATCGACGTGGGCCTCTCCGCCGGCGACACGGTGAACGTGGGCCGTTCCGTCGAGTTGCTCGCCCTCGACACGCCGGGGCACACCATGAGTCACATCTGCCTGCTCTCGAAGACCGACCAGCCGGCGCTATTCAGTGGCGACACGCTGTTCAACGCCGGCGCCGGCAACTGCCACGGCGGCGGCCATCCCAAGGAACTCTACGAGACCTTCGTTGAGCAACTCGAGAAGCTCGCCGACGACACGCTCGTCTATCCCGGGCACGACTACATCACCAACAACCTCGGCTTCACGCTGGACCGGGAACCCGACAACGCGGCTGCGGCGGACCTTCTGGCGGAATTGGAAGGGACCCATGATCCGGGTAGCGCGATGGTCACCACGCTCGCGCAGGAGAAGGAGTTCAACACCTTCTTCCGTCTCTCGAGCCCTACGGTGATCGCCAAGCTGCGCGACCAGTTCCCGGACATGCCCGACGATCCCACCGACGAGGACGTGTTCCTTCGACTGCGCGAATTGCGCAATAGCTGGTAGCACGTCGAGCCAACCAACCAAGGTCTCCACTGTGAGTCTCGCCGGGGAACCGAAGCGGCGGCGGTTCCTCCTGCTTGATGCCCGGATCGTGGAAAGCGTCCAGAACGCTGAACTCGCTCTCGGGGCGATCAAGAAGCACGACGCGAATCCTCTGTTCGCGGAGGACAGACTCTGGGAGAAGCGCTTCGACAACCTCTACGCCAACATCACCTACGACGACACGGAAGGAACCTACAAGTGCTGGTACAGCCCTTTCATCGTCGACCATTCATCGTTGGGCATGACCCTTCAACAACGGAAGGAGGCCAAATACCGAGCACCTCGCAACCGGGAAATGGCGATCTGCTACGCCACGTCGAACGATGGTCTAGCTTGGAACAAGCCCGAACTGGGGCTCGTCGAGTACGAAGGGAGCACAGCCAACAATATCCTTTGGCGGGGCGTCGGCGACAACGCAGTCCCGGGAGGTCCGCATGGTTCGGGAATCCTAAGAGACCCTCGGGACTCGGACCCGGATCGTCGCTACAAGGCCTTCCTCAAGTCCAAGATCCTCTCGGTGGCTTTTTCCGCCGACGGCATCCACTGGGGTCCGGCCATAGCCTGTCCGGAAGCGAATAGCGCCGGTGATACCCACAACAACGCCTTCTGGGCACCTACGCTGGGACGCTACGTCGGGATCACCCGCACGTGGAGCAAGTCGTTCAGGCGTCAGGTGGCACGGACATCGAGTGACGATTTCCTGAGTTGGGAGAAGACGTGCCTGGTATTGGAGGGCTTGGACGGCAACCAACAGACCTACGCGATGCCGGTGTTCTTTCATGGCGGCGTGTATCTCGGCCTCGTGGCCATTCACGACCAGGAGACCGACCGTGTCTGGGCGGAGCTGGCGTGGAGTCCCGACACGCGAGAATGGCACCGCGTGCTTCCCGGAACCCCGCTGATCCCGAACGACGGAAGCGAGGGCGACTACGACTGGGGTTGCGTATACCCCGCCGCGTGCCCGGTCTTCCTCAAGGACGAAATCCGACTTTACTACGGCGGCAGCGACGGGTTTCACACGAGCTGGCGAAACGGGTTCCTTTGTCTGGCGACGTTGCGCCCCGACGGTTTCGCCGGGTACCGAGCGTTGGACATGGCGAGACCGGCGCTCGTTGCAACGACCCCGATACTCGACGGGAACGGACCGCTCAGAGTCTCGGCAGACATTGCAGCCGGCGGAAAGCTTGTCGTGCGCGTCTTGGACGGGGAGCAGGTGCTGGCCGAAAGCGAGCCGCTCACGAACACGGTATCGGATGCCGATGTGCAGTGGTTGGACGACAGTGCTTTGCACGGATTCGGACCGAACAGTGCCCGGCTCGAATTCGCCTTACAGGACGCCACCATATATTCGTTCTCGGTGGGGGCGGCGTAGCCGACACACGCCGATTGGTGCCTAGGGGGGGAACTTACCCACCGTCCGCCACCGTCCGCCGAAATCCGGT
>JAPPKV010000436.1 GCA_028819775.1 Gammaproteobacteria bacterium
ACGCGCATGCGCTGGTTGATGCCCTGGAAGATCCAGATGCCGTAGTAGAGGAGGATCAATGCGCCGCCGACCGCCACGACCATGAGCGGGATCGTGCTCAGTATGACGGGCCAGCACAGGGCCAGCCGGGCATCCGCGGACAGCGTTTCTACGTTTACATAGACGGCGGGGTCCAGATCGTAGATGGCGACGTGTAGCTGGCCCAACGGCCTCCCGGCGACGATGCCGCCGTTCATCAAACCGGTGATGATGAACACCAGGACGGCGCTGAACACCGCTATCGCCGCCGATACGGCGACGAAGATCAAGAGGTGCTTGGCGGCCGGTCGGATGAACGGCCACGTTCGCACGAAGATGTGGACGACCCGGCGGAAGTTCAGGTCGTCGGCCCGAGCAAGTTCGCCCTCCAGCGGGAAGTCAGTCACCGGTTGGCCGTTCCGCCGAACCGCCTGGCCGGGCCCGGCTGTGAGTCAGGGTCCCGACAGCCCCAACCGCTGATACTGTTCGCGTGGCGCCTGGTGTTCGGCCAGGGCCCCCTCCAACGCTGCAATCATCCGCGCCTCGACGGCGGCATCCTTGATCGGGTTGGTCTGGCCCGGGTCGGTCGCGAGGTCGAAGAGCTGGGTCTTGAAGACCTCGGCAAATCGACCCATGCCCCGGGACGGGATGCGCATCACCGGGCAGCCCTTGGTGAAACCCAAGGGTTCGTTCCACTGCATGTCCGCAAGCTCCTGCGGCGAGAACGGGCTTCTCATGTGCGTGGGCATCAGGGTGTATTGGTTGAGCGGCTGGTTGTCGTCCTCCGGACCGCGCATGTAGACGTGGCGGCCGTCGGTGATGTTCACGTGGGCGCCGAACATGCCGTAGATGGCCACGTCGCGGACCTTGGTGTCGTCCTCGACGGTCGCCCGGAGCGGATTGCCGTCCATGTCCGGCGGGGGCGTCATGCCGAAGTAATCGAGCAGGGTCGGACCGACGTCGATCGTGGTGGTCAGGCTCCTGCGGTGGACGCCCTTGACACCGGTGCGCGGGTCCCAGACGAAGAACGGGATATGCGCGGTCTCGTTGTACCAGGGCATGCGCGCCTTGCCCCACCAGTCGTGCTCGCCGAGCAGGAAGCCGTGGTCGGTGACCACCAGCAGCATGGTGTCGCGCCACATGTCGTGTTCGTCCATGAAGTCGATGACACGGCCCAGGTAGTGGTCGCACTGGGTGAGCAACGCGGCGTACTGGTAGCGCAGGTATTCGACCGCGTCCGGATCCTCGCTGACCCGTTCGTACTTGGGCCAGTCGAAGTGGGGGCCGTCCCACTCGTAGTTGTAACGATCCTTCCACTGCTTCAGGGTGAAAAACGGCTCGTGGGGATCGAAGGTCTCGATCTGCAGGTACCAGTTGTCCTGGTCGCGGTTGGTCTCCAAGAATTCGAGGCCCTCGGCGAAGGTGCGCGCCTGGGGCGTCAGGTGTTCCTGATCCATGTACTTCCGGTTGATCCAGTCCTGGCGCACGATCCGGCCGTGGTGCTCCGGGATCTCCGGGTCCGCCACCTCGCCTTTCCAGGTGTCGCCCTCCTGGCCGCGGACGTTCACCCAACTCGAATAGCGATGGTGGTAGGTGGCGCCGCCGTCCTCCCAGTAGTGGTAGTGGTCGGATACCAGGTGCGTATAGACGCCGTTCTGTTTGAGGATCGTGAAGGTGGAGTCGTCGAACGGCTCGAACGGGCCCCAGGAGCGGTGCAGGAAGTTGTGCCGGCCGGTGTGCAGTTCCCGCCGCGCCGGCATGCAGGGCATGGAACCGACGTAGTGGTTGTCGAAGGTTACCGCGCGTTCGCCGAGACGGACGAAGTTGGGCGCCAGGGTCCAGTCGCAGCCGTAGTTCGGCAGCATGTGCCGGTTCAGCGAGTCGTACATGACCATGACGGCCTTCATGGCGTTCTCCTTGGTCGCCTATCGGGTGTCCGGCGGCGGACCGGGTCCGCCGCCAACGGATCAAGTATCGCTGACGGTTTCCGCCACGTCCTCGGGGACCTTCGGGATCTCCAGTTCGGCCAACCGGGCGGCGATGTCCTCGGCGGCGGTTGCCGGGTTGACCTTCCGGTCGATGGCGAGGATGGTGCCGTCGGCGCCGATGTAGTAGTTGTGCCGGTTGGGCACGCCCCAGCCTTCGTTCAGCACCCCGTAGGCCTTGGCGACCTCCTTGGTGGGGTCCGACAGCATGGGGAACTCCGCGTGGTGTTTGGCCGCGAACCCCTTGTTGTCCTCGATGGGATCGCAGCTGACCATGAAGTAGTCGACGTCGAACGCCTCGATCAGGTGGCCCTTCTCCACCAGGGACTGGCACTCGACCGTGCAACCCCGGGTGTACGCCTTCGGGAACCAGGCGAGCACCACGGGTTTGTCGCCCAGTTGGTAGGTGCCGCCGTGGGTCGACGGCAAATTGAAGTGGGGGGCCTTGTCGCCGACCTTGAGTTCGCCGGCGTTCGCGCCAAGGGCAATGCTCAATAGGACGCCCAGCAGGGCGAATCGACTGTGTTTCATGGTGATCCTCCGTGGTTGAAGGCGGGATGGTAACACCTGGCGAGACGACTCACGGACGCCGAACCAATCAACAAATGAGATGGACGTTGACTTAATTTATATATCTATATAAATTTACACTCTTCAATATGGAAGTGTGAAGTACCCATGGTGCAACGCGTAAACCCCTTTCGTCCTGGCGCAGGGCATCAGCCTCCCTACCTCGCCGGCCGAGCCGAAGAGCACCGCCGGTTCCACAGTCTGCTGGAACAGGACACCGTGCTCCAAAACCTCGTGCTCACCGGTCTCAGGGGCGTCGGCAAGACGGTACTCCTCGAGTCGTTCAAGCCGATTGCCACCGAGCGCGGTTGGGTCTGGGCAGGTGCCGATCTCACTGAATCGGCGAGTCTCGCCGACGACCACCTGGCTACCCGGCTGTGTACTGACCTGGCACCGTTGACTTCGTCGGTTACGTTCGTGCGACAAGCGCGCACGGGCTTTGCAGTCAGCGAGCAGATGACGCGGCCGGTCGACTATCACGCTCTTGAGAGGGTCTATGCTGGCACTCCCGGGCTCTCGGTCGACAAGCTCAAGGAGGTTGTCAGCACAGCCTGGCGGGCGCTGTCGATCGACACCCGCGTGCGCGGCATCGTCTTCGCCTACGACGAAGCGCAGAATCTGGACGACCGATCCGGCACCGACGACTTCCCGTTGTCGCTGCTGCTCGACACATTTCAGTCGCTTCAGCGCCAAGGGTTGCGCGTAATGTTGGTGTTGTCCGGTTTGCCAACGCTCGTCAACAAGCTCGCATCGGCGCGCACCTATACCGAACGGATGTTCCAGTTCGTCGCACTGAGCGGCCTCTCCGAGGCGGCGAGCCGCGAAGCCATCCTACGCCCGATTGCGGACGCCGACAGCATTTTCCTGAACGAGGAATCCGTCGACGCGGTGGTTCGTCTGGCGGGCGGGTATCCCTACTTCATCCAGTTCATCTGCCGAGAGATCTACGACGTCTTCATCCAACGTCTCGACCGGGGCGAGTCCGCCGAGGTGCCGGTGGCAGAGATCACACGCAAATTGGACGCGGATTTCTTTGCCGGTCGGTGGGCGCGAGCCACGGACCGGCAACGGGATCTGATGACGGTCGCGAGCCTCGTAGTCCGCGACG
>JAPPKV010000438.1 GCA_028819775.1 Gammaproteobacteria bacterium
GGGCCCGGGTGCAGATCGGGCGCATCTCGAGATTCGGCTTGATGGAGATGTCCCGGCAACGCCTGCGCCCATCCCTCGACGAATTGACTACCGAGATCTGTCCCCGCTGCACCGGGCAGGGGCGGATTCGCGACATCAAGTCGCTTGCGCTGTCGATTCTCCGGGTCGTCGAGGAGGAATCGCTCAAGGAACGCAGTTCGATCGTCCGCGCCAGGGTTCCGTTGAGCGTTGCAGCCTATCTACTGAACGAAAAGCGCCGGGAAGTCGCCGACATCGAACAGCGAACCAAGACCCACGTCGTGATCGTACCCGCAGTCGACCTAGAGACGCCTCACTACGACATCGAGCGAATCCGCGACGACACCGTCGACACCGAGGGGAGCGTGCCCAGCTACGAGTTCACGGAGCCTTCCCTGGGGTCCGACCTGCCCGATATCCGCGACACGCAACCCCTGAAGCCGGAGCAAGCAGCCGTCAAGGCCGTGCCGACCGCTCCACCACAACGCGGGCCCGGCAAGAAACCGGCGCCCCGGGCCAAGACCGCCAAGGGCGCTGCGGGCGCGAAGCCCACGCGCGGCCTGGCGGGCTTCCTGCGTTCCGTGAAGACCAACCTTTTCGGCGGCGACTCCCGGCCTGCCGAGGCGGCGCCAAGCGGCAACGAACGCCGACGCCGCGACGCCCGGAGCAGCACCACGGAGCGGGTCAACAAGCCCGCGGGCGGCAGCCGGTCTAGGCGCGGCGAATCGAAACCCCGGCTCGAAGCCCGGGGCGAGGGCCGCGACGACAGCCGACGACGCCGCCGGCGGCCTCGCAAGGACGCTCCCCGTCAGTCATCGTCGTCTCGGTCCGAGGACGCCGCCCGGGCCCCAAGACGGCAACGCAACTCCCAGACCGGCAAGGGATCCGGCGCAAAGTCCGGCCAAGCCTCGGAAAAGAAGGCGCGGCCGGTCGATCAGCCGGAATCCGATGCCGGCACGGGTAGAACACGGGAACGGGGTTCAACGAGATCCAACAACGCCCCGGCCGGACCCAGCAAACGAAAGCCGCGCCGGGACCGGGCGTCGATCTCCGCTGGCGCTAAACGGGACGGTGCAACGGACGGCCGTCGCCCCGCCGACGGCGACTCACCGGAGCGCGCCCCAGCACCCGCTGCCGCTCAGGCTGTAGACGCCGACGGCTCGTCGGCGGAAGCCGTGACGCAAGCTGCCGACGCGCCGACTAGCGGGGAGGAGGCTCGATCCCAAGGCGTCGCCCAGGCAGGTCGAGCCAGCAACGATCCGCGGGAGCCAAAACGCCGGGGTCCGCCGGCGCCGGTTGAGAACGACGATGCCGAATCCCATCCGCCGCCGCCCACGGCAGACGAAAGCCCGGAACCGGTCTCGGAACCCGTTCCGACAGTGTCCGAAGCAATCGACGAGCCGACGGCGGCCCCGGTCGCCGACCCGGAACCGATGGAGGCAACCCCCTCCGGACTCGCCTCCCTCGGCCGAGCAAGCAACGATCCGCGCTTGGCACGGCAGCGTCAGAAAAAGTCGCTTAGCGAGGAGACCGAGGAACCCTAGTCGGACCCAAGGACAGCCGGTTCAAGTTCGAGCGCCACGCCGTACTTGCGGTACACGTCGTCGCGGATGACGGTGGCGAGGTCAAGTACGTCGCCGCCGGTGGCTCCCCCGAGATTGACGAGAACGAGGGGTTGGCGTGACCACACCTGTACCCGGTCTTTCCGCACGCCTTTCCATCCGGCCGCGTCGATCAACCGGGCGGCCGGGATCTTCCTTCCCGCGGTCCCGCTCGGTGCCGGGTAGTCATCGATGTCGACTACGGCACGGATGCCGTCGAGTTCCGCTTCGGTCACCACCGGATTCTTGAAGAAACTCCCGACGTTGCCGATCCGAGCGGGATCCGGCAGCTTGCGGCGTCGCACTTTGGCGACGGCGTCGGCAACGGTTTTTCGATCCACACCGCCACCGTGGTCGGCCAGTTCCCTGGCAACGTCGGGATAGTTCGTTACCAGGGCCGTGCCGCCAACGCGCAACGCGAGCCGCGTGATGACATAGCGGTTGAGAGCGTCCCGTTTGAATACGCTCTCGCGATAGCCGAATGCGCATTGCACGCCCGTCAGGGTCGAGTAGCACCGGTGCTGGCGATCGAAGACCGTCACCGACTCCAGGAACTCCGACAATTCCCGGCCGTAGGCACCGATGTTCTGCACGGGCGCGGCACCCACCGAACCGGGAATCAACGTCAGGTTCTCCAATCCGCCGATCCCCCGTTGCAGCGCCCCATCGACGACGGTCTGCCAGTCCTCCCCAGCCGCGGCCACTATCCGCCAGTCGTCCTCACCCAACCGTTCGAATGCGATTCCGCGCAGCTTCAGTAGTAGCGCCACACCGGGCAGCCGGGTGCGCAACACCAGGTTCGAGCCCCCGCCGACGATGGTCGCGGGAATCTGGTGCATATCCGCGTGGACGAGTTGCTCGGCCAGGTCGTTTTCGTCGCGGACGCACCGAATGTCGTCGGCGATGCACTCGACCCGTAGGGTGTTGGGGACCTGGCCGCTGCTCACGCGCGCTCCGGCTGGGCGTCCTCAACCACTTGGCGGGTTCGCCGGAACGTGAAGCTCAGGCGCTCGCCGACCGGTTGTCTCGTCCTTGGCAGGGAGTGCTTGTAGTCGCACTGGCTGTTGCCCCACATCACCAGCAGCGAGCCGTGACCCAGCACGGTGGCCGAGCTGGCACCACCGCGACGTGGTCGCATCCGGAACACGCGTTCGGCACCCACGCTGATCGCGGCAAGCACGGGTGCCTCGCCCAGGTCCGCCTCGTCATCCGCATGCCAGCCCAGCATGTCATTCCCATCCCGGTAGCGATTGACCAGTACGTAGTTGAAACGCCACGCAACCGCTTTCGCGACCTCGAGCGCCAGCTCTCGGATCGGCGGCAACCACGCTCCGGCGGGGCGAGCGATGCCGCTATAGCGATACGTCGCACCCGGTTCGCCGTACCAGGCCGTGAGCCGCGGTGCGACCATCTGCCGCCCGAACATGGTCAACAGTTCCTGCTGCCAGTTCGCGGCATCGATCACGTCGTCGAGCAACGCATCGGCTCGTCCTGGCGAGAGGAAGCCAGGGACGTACAGGGTCTCGGCGACCCCGAGATCCCGACCGGCCCGCACGAGCCCCGTGGGCGGGGAATAGGTCATGATGGTTATGATAGCGTCGCAGCCGCCGTCGAACGGCACCTTAAGGGATGGCGGCGAGGGTCGAACGCGCCAGCAGACCGACCGACCCTTGGGTCGGGCTAGCGCGTTCGCGTGAGCGAACGATACAACGAGGATTTCCCATGGACATCAAAGACAAGGTCGCCGTGATCACGGGCGGCGCCTCAGGACTTGGCCGGGCCACCGCCGATGCCATCGTCGCCGCCGGCGGCAAGGTCGCCCTACTCGACCGCAACGCGGAACTCGTCGTCGAGGCCGCCGCCGAACTCGCGCCGGACGCCGTCGCGCATGTCGTCGACGTCACCGATGCGGACTCGGTCGCCGCTGCGGTCGACGCGGTCGTTGAACACTTCGGCGCCATTCATATCGACGTGAACTGCGCCGGAATCGGCACGGCCGGACGAACGGTGGGCCGCGACGGCCCGTTGGACC
>JAPPKV010000178.1 GCA_028819775.1 Gammaproteobacteria bacterium
CTGGTGGGCGGCGGCATCGAGGTACCGCCCTCCTGGGAATTGCGACCCTCTTTCCATTCCTCATCGACCCTTTACCTCAACGCGTCCGGCCTCAACGACCCGGCGGTCGATGCCATGGTCGAGGCCGCGCTCAGTGCGACACACCTCGATGAGTTTGTGAGCGCCTGCCGCGCGCTCGATCGCGTTCTGCTATGGAACTACTACCAGTTCCCGCTGGATGCCCTCGGGGACACCCGCATCGTCTACTGGAACAAATTCGGCAGGCCTGACCTGCCCGAGGAGATGTATGTAGCGCCGTTCCCGGACGGCTGGTGGTTCGACGAGGAGAAGGCAGTGCGAATGAGGTCTCCAAAGGTAACTATCCCTTGATCGACGGTGGCTTCGTTGGTGTACTGAGCGACATCTGATTGGGGACACAATTGCGTGGAGGACAAGAACGTCCTGCCTCCCGAAACGCCGAGGGATGTCCGGCTGGGGCTAACCAGGGCTGAAGATGTGGCGTTCCCATTGCGCTGGGGCATCATCGGCGCCGGTGAGATCTCCCGCCAATGGGTCTTGTCATCCCGTCATTGCGAGGGGGCGACGATGGCCGCGGTGGCCGCTCGATCTGGAGACAGAGCCCGAGCTTTCGCCGCCCAGCATGGGGTGGAAGAGGCCTACGGTGGCTATGCCCAAATGCTGGCTCGCGCCGATGTGGACATCATCTACATCGGCACTATCGACCGACTGCACAAGGAGCACTGTTTGATGGCCATCGATGCCGGCAAGCACGTGTTGTGTGAGAAAGCGATGGCGAACAACGTGACAGATGCCCGGGAAATGTATGCTGCCGCCAACAAGAACAACGTGATGCTGCAGGACGGTGTGTGGACGCGCTTCTTCCCCGCCGTTGAGCATGCACGAAGCCTGATCGAAGACGGTGAGATCGGCGACGTAATGACCGTTCAGGCCGACTTCGATACCTTCTACACAACGCAAGCCGCAACGTTGGCATTTGGCGATGAAAAGCCAACAAGCGTGCAGGTGGCGGGCCGGCACTTCGGACCCGGTGGAGCCATGCTGGAATTCGAGGGCAACCGCTTCGCCATCCTGACGTTTATCGCCTTTCCAAGTGAGTTCCCGGAAGTGACCGAGTTCATCGGAACCAAAGGCCGTATCACGTTGGAACAGCCGGCGCATTGCCCTACCCGCTTGACGCTACGGGTACCGCCGCGTACGCCATCCCGCTACTCGGATGCGAATCAACCTTCACCCGAACAGCGGTTTGAATACCCTTTGCCCGATACCATCAATGTACCCGACGCCTACCCGAACCAGCAGGGATTCATCTATCAGACCGAGGCCATCCATCGCTGTCTGGCAGCCGGCCTGCGGGAGTGCCCGCAAATGGACCAGCAGGCGTCGCTGAACAACCTCGAGGTACTGGCATCTATTCGTGCACTCAAGGAAGGTCGTTCGCATCCGGTGCCTTCCAAATCCGAGTCAGCGGCCAGCAATTATTGAACCCACGCGCGCCCGCATTGTGACGTGCGATTTTCAGATTGCGGAGCTCGCCCGGGTTACCCCCGCCCGCTCAGGTAGGGGTAACCCAAGGGTCAAAGCTCAGAACCCCGGCCGCCAGCGGACCTGCAGCCCGATCCGCCGCGACTCGGTGAGGCTGCCCATCGTCTGCGACTCGAGGGGTGCACTGTACGCCAAGGGGAGGAACTCCACGAGGCCGATTTCATCGGTCACGTTCTGCACGTACCCGGTCAACGACCAGACATCGTTCGCCGACGTCCAGGTTGCGCGCAAATCCCAGCGTTCGTAGCCGGGCATCCTGTAGAGATCGGTGTTACCGATAGTGGGATGACGCGAACTCGTATAGCTCAGGGTGGAGAGCAACTGCAACCGCCCCGCGGCGTTGAGGGCTCGCTCGTACACCACCGTGAGCGCCGCCTTGTGCGTCGGCTGCATGGGCAGCCGATTGCCGGTCACATCCTCCGGCGCCGGATAGGGAGCCGAGTCCGGCTCACCGGCAAGGGTCACGAACTCGTGGATCAGGAAATCGTGGTCCGGATTGCCACGGATGGCGGCCGAATGCGGGCCGAGGCTGGAGTCCTGGTAGTTGTAGTAGCCGTCGACGCGCCAGTGCTCGCTGAGCCGATACTCGGCGCCGAGCTCAAAGCCCGAGAGCTCCGTCCCGTCCACGTTGGCCGTATACTCGATGAGCGGGGCGATGTGATGGGGCTGCAAGAAGCCGGGTGGCGGTTCCTGCAGCAAGAGAATCTGGTAGTTCTCGATGTCACTGTAGTACACGGCCGCCGTCAACCGCAACCGATCGTCGGCGAATATTCCCTTGACACCCAGTTCATAGTTTATGTTGGTCTCTTCTGCGACGGGATCGGTGGGTGACGGTGGGTAGATCGGCGATCCTTCGTCGTAGTTGAACCCGCCGGCGCGGTAGCCGGTGGAGAGGCGGGCATAGAACAGCCTGTTGTCAACCGGCGTGTACTCGATACCTATATGACCGATGGTCTTGTCCCAACTGACGGTTTGACCGGGCTGCAAGTGGCCGAACAAATTGGCGAGGTCGAAAAAGACTAGTACGGGTACACCGGCAAAATCGAGGATAACCGACCCATCGAAACCGGGCCTGTCTTTCGTGTCCTTGGAATAACGCAGCCCGCCCGACACGAGCCACCGCTCATCGATGCGGTAATCAGCGCTGAAGAACGCCGATCTGTTTTCCGACGTATGCCGCGATAGGAGTTCAAAACTCTGGGTGTGATCGCTGCCCGGCGGACAAGTGAAAATCAGATCGGGTATGTTCGAATCCACCCCAAACCCGAAGACCTCGAGCATCTCCTGGCACGCGCCGAAGCCAATGGCTTGGGCCGCCTCGTCGGCATCCAGAAAGCGGAAAGTCGTGCTGTAAGCGTCTGTCATCGAGACATAATCGTTTTCGACGTCGTAGTAGAAGACGCCGGCCATGAAATTGAACGGGCCGTCGAAGTTCGACAACAGCTGCAACTCGTGTGAGGTCTCCTTGTACGGAAAATTCTTCTGCGATCGCTCGTTTTCAAACGGCACCAGGCCGTCGCTCGCCAAGGTAATGTCATCCGCACTACTGACTCTGTTGGTATTGTCGGCGTCGCGACTGCTGCTTTGAACAATGTCCGCCCAACCGAAGTTGTAGCGCAGCGTCAGCGTCTCCGTGAGATCGAACATGGCATAGGCGATTACCGTTTCGCGGTGGCTGTCCTGTATGCCCGGCGCGTTGACATTGGTGATGTTCTTCAACTTGCCGCACTTAAACCCCGGCACGTTCGGCGGACAGTCGGCGTCGATGGACGGCACGGAGCCTTCGTACAGGTACCAGTTGTTCTGCTCGCACCCATCGACCTGGTAGGCATACGTCAGCCCGGGGAATTCGGCGCACTCGACATCGCGAACGCGATCCGAAATGGAGATATGCGTGCGCGGTGCACCCGTGTCCTCCACGTAGCCATAACGGAGGTTCACCTCCAGGCGATCGGTTTCGAACCTGAGCTGCGGCGAGATGCTGCGTTGATCGGGCGCGTCGTAGTCGCCGCCAAAGCCGATGTTTTCCTGCGCGCCGTCGCCCACGTAGTA
>JAPPKV010000453.1:0-2201 GCA_028819775.1 Gammaproteobacteria bacterium
GGTCGAGTTCGAGGCCGAGCGGCTCGCTGACGTAGTGCTCCGGGCTCCGGAATCCCATCGCCAGAAGCACGAGGTCCGCGTCGTAGCTCCGTTCCGTGCCCTCGACCTTCTGGAACTTCTCGTCGTACTCCGCCGCGGTCAGGGACTTCACGCGACCATTCCCGTCGCCGTGGAACGCCACCGCGGATGTGCGGTACTCGCGCGGGTCGCGGTTGAACTTCGCCGCCGCCTCCTCGTGGCCGTAGTCGACGCGGTAGATGAACGGCCAGGTCGGCCAGGGATTGCCTTGCGCACGTTCGGCCGGCGGATCGGGCACGATCTCGAAGTTGGTCAGCGTCTTGCACCCGTGGCGCATGGCGGTGCCGATGCAGTCGGTGCCGGTGTCGCCCCCGCCGATCACGATGACGTTCTTGTCCTTGGCGTCTATGTAGTTTCCGTCACGGTGACCGCTGTCGAGCAGGCTCTTGGTGTTGGCGTGGAGGAACTCCATGGCGAAATGGACACCATCGAGTTCGCGTCCCGGAATGGGCAGGTTGTTGGGCACGGTGGCACCGGTCGCCAAGAGCAGCGCGTCCGCCTCGTCGAGTATTTCGGTGACCGACAGGGTGCCGTTTGCGCCGTCGCCGATGTCGGCGTTGGTGACGAACTCCACGCCCTCTTCGCGCATCAGTTCGATGCGCCGCTCGACGATGCCCTTGTCCAGCTTCATGTTGGGAATCCCGTACATCAGGAGCCCGCCGATGCGGTCGGCGCGTTCGTAGACGGTGACGGAGTGCCCGACCGTGTTGAGTTGCGCGGCCGCCGCGAGTCCCGCTGGACCCGAGCCGACAACCGCGACGCGTTTCCCGGTGCGGTCGTCGGGTGGAACGGGAACCACCCAGCCTTCCTCGAAGCCGCGGTCGATGATGGCCATCTCGATGTTCTTGATGGTGACTGGCGGGTCGGTGATGCCGAGCACGCAAGAGCCTTCGCAGGGCGCCGGGCAGACCCGGCCGGTGAACTCCGGGAAGTTGTTCGTCTTGTGCAGGCGATCCAGGGCGTCGCGCCACTGGTCCCGGTAGACGAGGTCGTTCCACTCCGGGATCAGGTTGTGGATCGGGCAACCGCTGCGGCCGTGCACCATGTCCGGGGATTGGCAGAACGGCACGCCGCAGTCCATGCACCGAGCGGCCTGGGAATTGAGCCGGGCATGGTCGTGCTCGGTGTAGATCTCCCGGAAGTCGGCGATGCGTTCGACTGCGTTTCGGTAGGGAGCGGCGTCGCGGGCGAACTCCTTGAAGCCCGTTACTTTGTTTCGAGGGGTACCCCCTCGCGCTCCCCCGCTGAAGGCTCTACCCACTCGCAGCCACCTGCGCAACGACAACCTCGCGCTCTTGCCGGCGCGCCGCCTTGCGCTCCTCCAGCACGCGCTTGTAGTCACGTGGCATGACCTTGACGAAACGGTCGCGGACGTTGTTCCAGTCGTCGAGCACCCGGGCTGCAACGGTCGAGCCTGTGTACCGCCGGTGCTTCTCGACGAGCGAGCGGACCTCCCCCACGTCGGCCTCCGCAACCAACGGCTCCAGATCCACCATGCCCGGGTTACATTGCCCTGCGAACGAATCGTCCTCGTTCAGCACGTAGGCGACGCCGCCGCTCATGCCCGCTGCGAAGTTGCGCCCCGTCGGGCCGAGGATCACCACGCGGCCGCCGGTCATGTACTCGCAGCCGTGGTCACCGACGCCTTCGATCACCGCCTGCGCGCCGCTGTTGCGCACGCAGAACCGCTCGGCGGCGACGCCTCGGAAGAAGCACTCACCCGACGTCGCGCCGTAGAGCACGACGTTGCCGATCAGGATCTGCTCCTCCGCCTTGAACTGGCTCGACTTCGGCGGATAGACGATGAGCCGGCCTCCGGACAGTCCCTTGCCGACGTAATCGTTGGCGTCGCCTTCGACTTCCAGAGTGACACCCTTGGCCAGCCACGCACCGAAGCTCTGTCCGGCACTGCCGGTGAACTTGAAGTGGATCGCGCCGTCGGGGAGCATGCCCGGCCCGACTTCCCGGATGATGTGGTTCGACAGCATTCCGCCGACGACACGGTTCACGTTGACGATGGGCAACTCGCGATGAACGCGCTCGCCCTTCTCGATCGCCGGCTTCGCGTATTCGATCAAGTCGTTGTCGATGGCGTGTGCAAGACCGTGGTCCTGATCGTGGAT
>JAPPKV010000453.1:2301-3605 GCA_028819775.1 Gammaproteobacteria bacterium
TCCTGGGTCGCGACACCCACGGGGCAGGTGTTCAGGTGGCACTTGCGCATCATGATGCAGCCCATGGCCACCAGCGGAGCGGTCGCGAAGCCGAACTCCTCCGCGCCCAGCAGGGCGGCGATGGCGACGTCGCGACCGGTCTTCAACTGACCGTCGGTCTGCAGCACGACGCGGGAGCGGAGGTTGTTCATCACCAGCGTCTGGTGGGTCTCCGCGATGCCGAGTTCCCAGGGCACGCCGGCGTGCTTGATCGACGTCAACGGCGATGCCCCCGTGCCCCCGGTGTCTCCGGCGATCACCAGGTGGTCGGTCCGCGCCTTGACGACCCCCGCGGCCACGGTGCCGACACCGATCTCCGCGCCCAGCTTCACGCTGATGCGCGCCGCGGGATTGCCGTTCTTCAAATCGTGGATGAGTTGCGCGATGTCCTCGATGGAGTAGATGTCATGGTGCGGCGGCGGGCTGATGAGCCCCACGCCGGGCGTCGAGTGGCGGATCCGGGCGATGTAGTCGTCGACCTTGCGGCCCGGCAGTTCGCCGCCCTCCCCCGGCTTCGCGCCCTGGACGATCTTGATCTGCAGCTCGTCGGCGTTGGTCAGGTAGTTGACCGTCACGCCGAACCGGCCGCTCGCGACCTGCTTGATGGCCGAGCGCTTCGAGTCGCCGTTGGCGAGCGGAATGAACCGCTCGTCGTCTTCGCCGCCTTCACCCGTGTTCGACTTGCCGCCGATGCGGTTCATGGCGACGGCCAGGCTCTCGTGGGCTTCCTTGGAGATGGATCCGAAGCTCATCGCCCCGGTGGCGAAGCGCTTGACGATCTCCGATGCGCCTTCGACGTCGTCGAGGGGAACCTCGCCGCCGTTGGCCCCCTCGTGGAAGGTCAGGAGTCCGCGCAGGGTCGACCGCTTGGTGCTTTCCTCGTTGGCCTGTTTCGCGAACCGCCAATAGGCCTCTTGATCATCGCCCCTCGCGGCCACCTGCAAGTTGGCGATGGACTCCGGATCCCACATGTGGGTGTCACCATGGCGGCGCCAATGGAAATCGCCCGGATTTGGTAGTACAGGCAGAGACACCACGTCGCGGGGCGGGTACCCGAATTCGTGCCGGCGTTGCATCTCTTGGGCAAGCACATCGAAGCCGACTCCCTTGACCCGGCTCGCGGTACCCCTGAAGCAGCGCTCCACGACGTCCTCGGCGAGCCCCACCGCTTCGAAGATCTGCGCGCCCTTGTAGGACTGCAGCGTCGAGATGCCCATCTTGGCCATCACCTTCAGCATGCCCTTGGAGACGCCCTTCCGGTATCC
>JAPPKV010000132.1 GCA_028819775.1 Gammaproteobacteria bacterium
GGGGGGGGGGGGTGCCCGGGGGGGGTGGGGTTTCGCCCGGCCCGGGGGGGGGGGGCCACCCCCCCCGCCCCTACGATCCTGGTGCGACGGGCCGTGAATCCTGCCGACATCGACCCCTCGCCCGGAGGACTGGTCCATTTGCGGCAGTATAGCGTGGTCAGATGTCCAGCGTGCCGACGCCTTCGCGCACGATCTCGGCGTCGCCGGACGTGAGATCGACGACGGTGGTGGGCTGCACGCCACCGATGCCACCGTCGACGATGACGTCCACGGCGTGTTCGAGCCTGCCCCGTTCCATCTCCATGTCCGTTAGCGGCAAGCTGGCACCGGGCAGGAGTGCGGTGGTCGACATGATCGGTTCGCCAAGGGCGGTCAGGATGGCCTGCGCGATGACGTTGTCCGGCACGCGCAAGCCAATCGTCCGACGTTGTCGATGCACGAGCCGACGGGGTACCTCGCGCGTGGCTGTCAGTACGAACGTCATGGGGCCGGGCAGGTGGCGCCTGATGATCCGGTAGCTGGTGTTGTCCACGCGGGCGTAGGTCGCCAGTTCGGAAAGGTCGCGGCACACCAGGGTCAGGTAGTGGTCCTTGGGCAACTGTCGAAGGGAACGAATCCGGTCTGCCGCATCCTTGTCCCCGAGTCGGCACCCGAGGGCGTAGGTGGAGTCGGTCGGGTAGACGATGATGCCGCCACTCGCCACGATCTCGGCGGCGCGGTTGACCAGGCGCGGTTGCGGATGCGTGGGATGGACGACGAGATACTGGCTCACGGTCGACGACGGTGCGTTATGATGGCGGCGCATGATACGACAGTGCGGTGAGCCTTGGCCGCGCCATCGACGTCCTTTTGGCAGTACTTCCCTCAACCGCCGCCTACCCAACCACCTAATCCTCCCCTACCGTGCTTCAGTTCATCGACGTAGTACTGCGCCGCGGCGAGAGGATGCTGTTCGAGGGCCTCAGTCTCACCATCCACGCCGGCCACAAGGCGGGAGTTGTGGGGCGCAACGGGATCGGCAAGTCGACACTGTTCGAGTTGGTGCGGCACCGGCTCCTCCCGGAGGAAGGCGAAATCCTCTACCCGGAGTCCTGGCGACTCTCGTGCCTCGAACAGTCGATCGAGCCGTCTTCCCGTTCCGCCCTTGACTTCGTATTGGACGGCGACAGCCGGTTGCGATCCGTCGAGAGAGCCATCGCGAAGGCCGAACGCGCGGCTGACGACGACGCCCTCGGCCACCTCTATTCCGACTTCGACGATGCCGGGGGCTACGATGCCCACGCCCGCGCCGGCGAGATCCTATCCGGACTCGGCTTTGAGGCGTCGGACTTCGAAAAGCCCCACGGCGCGTTCTCCGGAGGTTGGCGCATCAGCCTCAACCTCGCCCGGGCGTTGATGACACCCTCGGAACTGTTGTTGCTCGACGAGCCGACCAACCATTTGGATCTCGACGCGACGCTGTGGCTCGAGAACTGGGTGCGCAAGTACGAGGGAACGCTGCTCTTGATCGCCCACGACCGGGACTTTCTGGACCGCAGCATGGGCGAGATCGTCCATTTGGACGACGGCAAGGCCACGGCCTACTCGGGCAACTACAGCGCCTTCGAACGCCAACGGGCCGAGGCGCTGGAACGCCGCGCGGCGGTGTACAAGAAACAGCAACGCCGCGTCGCCGAGATCCATGCCTTCGTGGACCGGTTCCGTGCCAAGGCAAGCAAGGCGCGCCAGGCCCAGAGCCGGTTGAAGGAACTCGAACGGATGGACCTCGTCGCCCCCGTCCACGCCGAATTGCCGTATCGGTTCGACTTCACCCAGCCGAAGAAGATCTCCAACCCGACGCTCATGCTCACCGATGCGGCGATCGGCTACGACGGCAAGGCCGTGCTCGAAGACGTCACGTTGCGGGTCTATCCGAACGACCGCACCGGCGTGCTCGGTGCCAACGGTGCGGGGAAGACCACCCTGCTGCGCTGTCTCGCCGGCGAGCTGGAGCCGATGGCGGGATCGTCAGATCGCGGCCAACACGCCGCGGTGGGCTACTTCGCGCAACATCAGCTCGAGTCGCTGGATCTCGACGCCTCACCGCTCGACCATTTCGCGGATCCAGAAGGCGGCGGTCTGCCCGCATGGACGGACCAGCGGGTCCGGGACTACCTCGGCGGCTGGGGCTTCCGCGGCGACGATGTGTGCCGAGCGGCAAGGACGTTCTCCGGCGGCGAGAAGGCGCGGCTGGTGCTTGCGCTGCTCGCCTGTCGGCAGCCGGCCGTGCTTGTGCTGGACGAACCGACCAACCACCTCGACCTCGACATGCGCCAGGCACTGGCCATCGCCTTGCAGGAATACCGCGGCGCGGTGCTCTTGGTCTCCCACGACCGCCACCTGCTTAGGCAATGCGCCGACGACTTCTGGCTCGTCGCCGACGGCACCGTCAGCCGGTTCCGCGACGATCTCGACGCATACACGGCGCTGCGCCGAAAACGCTCGACAGGCGAGCGTCCGCCAAACGGCCGTACCCGGTCCCGGGGCAATCGCAGTGCGTTGAGCCGTGAACAGACGCGCCTAGAACGGCGGCTCGACCAACTCAACCGCCGCCTCGAGGACATCGATGCGAGCCTCGGGGAAGGCGATGCGCATGAGAGACCCGACGAACTGGCGCGGCTGGTGGCCGAACGACGCCGCACTGCGGCGGAGGTGGAAAGGGCCGAGGCGGCCTGGCTAGCCGTGCAGGGGAAAATCGACCGGATAGCGGGATCGGGTTAGCAGCCAAGACCCTGGGACATTTGGGCGTAGCTGGTCAGAGGGACCGCGCACATCCGATCCCAGTCCGCCTTGTCGATGACCGGCTGGTTTATGAGGTCGATCATGTCGTCGAATTTTCGGAGCGCGTCGCAGTCCACCACCTCGGGGTCCGCCGCCGTGCGGTGTCGCGGCCACGCTTGTTCATGGGCGTGGCGCCAGAATTCACTGTTGTATCTGGAGCCACAGGAATAGTGCCAGCCCACGAACAGCCCGTAGCAGAGCATGTTGTCGATGAGAAACCGGTTGACCACCGGCGCATCGCGTTCAAGATGCTCTGGCGGACGGTTCAGCCGTGTCTGGAGAACCATGCCGATCTGGAACTGCGCGGACACGATCGCCGTCGCCTCCAACGGCTCCATGAAGGCCGCCGCGTTCCCCACCCGGGCGACCGCGCCGTCGAAGATCCGGCGGTGGACGAAATTGGGAAACCGGAGCACGGCCCGTTGCTCGAATTCCGAAACGCCATCGGCCTCAAGGAACGTATCGAAGTCTGACTCGACTTGTGCGAGGTCGGTTACATCGCGGTTGAAGATGTAGCCGTAGGATGTGTACGCCGTAAGGGGAATGACGAATACCCATCCGTGCGGGCGGGCAACGGCGCGGGTGTAGGTATGTTGCACGACCGGCCCGTCCTGCGCCGCCTCGATGATTGCGGGACAGCGCCGGATGACGGCGGTATTGGTGGGGATGAAGGAAATGTCGATGTGCTCGTTGGCGTCGAGCTCCCTGGGAAATCCGCGGGCGTCGAAGACCAGGTCGTAGTGTTCCGGGGCCCGGCCTTCGAACTCCACCACGGCGC
>JAPPKV010000135.1 GCA_028819775.1 Gammaproteobacteria bacterium
TCCGACGTTTGGAAGAGGACGCCGACGACCTGGTGCGTTCCAATGCCGCCTACGCGCTGGGGAACATCGCCCGCGTACCCGGTGCCGGCGTCTCGGCCAAGCGTCTGCTTGCGCGGTTGGATCCCGCAGTGGAGCCGGACAACACCGGCAACGGCGGCATGTCCCGTTCCACGGTCCGGGTGAGCGTCGCCTATGCCTTGTGCAACATGCCGCTCGGCGACAACGATCTGGCAGCCCTGGCTTCCGCGGGCTTGGCCGACCACGACCGCTACGTGCGGGGTCTCGCCGCGGCCGTCCTCGAGCGACATGCGAGTCTCCACGCTAAGCGTTGGCTACGGACCTTTGTCGAACACCTCGCACGGGCGCGGTTCAATGACCGCCCGCCGCGACGGCCTCCGGGTTAGAGCGGCGTGCTTACCAGCGTACGCAATCCTCGCGTCAAGGACGTCATCAAGCTGCGCAACCGGCGCCATCGCGACCGGGAGCGTCGATTCGTCGTCGAGGGGACGCGCGAGTTGTCATGTGCGCAGGAGTCAGGCTTGGCCTTGGCGACGCTCTACTACTGCGAGGAATTGCTGGCAGACGGTGCCCGAAAGGTGGTAGACGGCGTCGCGGCGATGGCGGTCGAATGCCAACCGACGAGTCGCCCGGTCTTCGAGAAGATGTCCTACCGGCACACGCCGGACGGCGTGCTCGGCGTCGCCCCGATGCCCGACCTCGAACTCGAGCGGCTTCCCGAGACGGACGACGCCCTATGGCTGGTCGCCGTCGGGATCGAGAAACCCGGCAACCTCGGCGCGATGCTGCGCACGGCGGATGCCGTCGGCGTGGCCGGCATGGTAGTAGCCGATCCAATGACTGACATGTTCAACCCGAATGTCGTTCGGGCCAGCATGGGTACGTTGTTCAACGTGCCGGTCGCGGTGGCGAACGGGAAAGAAGTGCACGACTGGCTCGAGAGGCGCCGGATCCGAAGCATCGTCGGTCGTCCGGACGCGGCCGTTGAATACCACCGGGCGGAGCTTCGTGGCGCCGTGGCGATCACGGTCGGCAGCGAGCACTCGGGCCTCGACGCCCGGTGGTCATCGCCACGACACGAAGCCGTCCGCATTCCGATGGCAGGCCGCGCCGACTCGCTAAACGCCGCCACGGCCGCCGCCGTGCTGCTGTTCGAAGCATGTCGGCAGCGCCGGGAGTTCGATCCGACGCCTAGATGACCGGGCCGGTCTACGTCGTCGCGTAGGGCTCGTCCATGGGAACGAATTCGGTCTCGAGTAGGGCCGCCTCGGTCCAGGCCCGCATGGCACGTGTGCCCAACAGGGCGTCCCGGTAGCTCGCGGCCTGGTGATCGAGTGGTACGGCGTACGTCACGAAGCGCGACGCGACGGGTGTGAAGTACGCGTCGGCCGCGCAGAAATCGCCGAACAAGAACGGTCCGCCCGGGCTGAACCGGTCTCGTGCGTTGCGCCAGTGCGTACAGAGTTTCTGGATCTCGCTGGCGACTTCGCCCGACATGCCCTTGCCCGGATGAGAGCTGCGGATGTTCATGGGCATCGCTGCGCGCAGGTGCGCGTAGCCCGCGTGAAAGTCGGCGACGAGGGCCCGCGCATGTGCCCGCGCCTGGGACTCCTGGGGCCAGACGCCGGCGTCGGGAAACAGCTCATGCAGACGTTCGAGTATCGCGATGGTGTCGAACGTCGCGAAGCCCGATCCGGGTTCACCTTCCCAAAGCACCGGGACCAACCCGGTCGGAGAGAGCACGTCGATGTTTCCCGCCCAATCCTCGGAATCGAACTTGAGCATTCGTTCCGCAAACGGAATACCGAGTTCCGTCATGGTCAGCCATGGTCGCGCGGACCAGGACGAGTAGTTCTTATTGCCGATGACGAGGGTTAGGGGAGGGGACGCGCACTGCATACTGGGACGTTAGCACGATTCATTGCCGCATCTTGCCTGTCCGATCGGGAGTCATGCCGCTACACTAGCCGCCCGTCATGAAGTGGAGTACGAGTTCGATGAGGAACGGACTACTGATCGCCAGCGTGTTTCTGCTCGCACCGGGCTTGGCTGTTTTCGCCGGGGAGAAAGCCGGCGTGATGGAGAAACTGGCGGCGCTCGAGGGCGACTGGATGCTGCTGGACGAAGACGGTCGCGAAACGGATGTTGTGGGATCCACGTTCCGATTGACCGCCGGGGGTTCGGCGGTTGTGGAGACCATGTTCCCGAACAGTTCCGATGGCCACGAAATGGTCAACATGTACCACGCCGACGGCGACCGGGTCTTGATGACGCACTACTGCGCAGCGGGCAACCAGCCACGTCTTGTGGTCGAAGCCACGGGCGATGATGATCGCCTTGAGCTGCGCTTCGAGAGCATCACCAATCTCGCATCGCCGAAGTCGGCGTACATGAGCCAGGCCGTTTACGTCTTCGACGGCGATGATCGTCTCACCACCACGTGGCGAAGCATGGTGGACGGCGAACTCACCGAAGAGAAGACCACGATCGACCTGAAGCGGCGTAAGTAGGCGAACCCGCCTACGCCGGGCCACTGTGTCGGGGCCGTACGTGTAGCTGACTCGAAGCGAGCGTGCTGATCGGGATGCGTCAAGGTCAACGTGCGATGCGGCTGTCGCTGTTCCGCGCTCGCCGGTAGTGGTGTGGCGCGACCGTGCGACCGTAGAATGCGCACCCGAAACCGCCTTCTCGAGTCGGGGAGCCGCCAATGAGTACCAGTCAACCGCAGCCGGCCCACGGGATGATCCGGCCCCTGCGCAGCGTCATCCTGTTGCGGCACGGCCAGCACAACGACGCCGCGCCCAATCAACTCGGTGGACTCACGGCGCTGGGCAAGAAGCAGGCTGCGGCCACTGCTGAGCGGCTCAAGGACGAGTCCATCGACCGCATCGTGGCGAGCGAGTACCGCCGTGCGCGCCAGACCGCCGACGAGGTCGCCAGCCACCACCCGTCGATCACCATCGAGACCGACGCGGACATCTGCGAATGCGTACCGTCGGTTCCGCCCGGCCAGGAAGTGTTCTACCCGGAGGGCGTGAAGGCTTCGCAGACCGCGGAGTGCCGGGAGCACCTCGACCGGGCCTACTCCCGCTACTTCGAGTCCGACAACGAGGGCACGACGCTCTTGGTCTGCCACGGCAACGTCATCCGCTACCTGCTATGCCGCGTGCTCGCCGTTCGTCTCGACGCCTGGGCCCGGTTCGACATTCACAACTGCGGCATTTGCCGCGTCTCCTCGAAGACGTACCTTGGCACCCAGGTCACGGGCCTCAACGACGTCGGACACCTGCCGCCGTCGCTACTGACCTACGGGTAGGACGTTCGGCCCGCTGGTCCCCGGCGAGACAGCCGGCGTTGCGACCGCTGCGGACCTTCGAGCGGGAAGCGGCAACCTGCTCACCATTCGATGCCGAATCGTGTCTTCATCGCTTCCGTGCGCGCCCAAGGGTCACCGGGGAGCCGGTCGACCAGATGCGCGAAAACCCGCCTAAAGGACTCCGCCTGCGTTGCCGCCGTGTGCGCGGCGGCACGGTGGGCTGGCAGTAGAGGGCGGATGTCGAGCCAGAGCTGCGGG
>JAPPKV010000045.1 GCA_028819775.1 Gammaproteobacteria bacterium
GCTGCTTCCTCGGTCTCGACCGCTATCCCGGCCACCTGGTCAGCCCGCACATGCGTACGGTGACCATGAAGTCGCTGATCGACGACGGCTACGGGGACCGCCTGTGCCCCGCCCACGACTGCATCTGTCTGCACATCCTGAACGAGCGGCCCGACGGCACCCTGCCCGACGAGCACGACCTGGCGCTGCGCAACCCGGACAAGTACCTCTACATGCACCGCCACGTGATTCCGGACTTGAAGGAAATGGGCGTCTCGGACCGCACCATCGACACGCTGTTCATCGACAATCCGCAGCGCTTCTTCACCGGGGCATGATTGGCAGTTCGTTGCTCTGCGGCGCCCGACCGCGGCGCTGCTGGGCAACGGGCGTTCTGGTCGCATGGGCGGCCATCGAGGGAGTCCCGGTAAGCGCCGGGCTCGTGCCGCTCTTTCCCGCTGCATCGGACGAGTTCCGGCAAGGTTTCGTGCGCGTCGTCAATCACTCGACCGTCGCGGGTACGGTGACCATCGTGGCGGTAGACGACGCCGGGACGGCGGCGGATGCGCTGACCCTCGCTCTCGGTGCCGGCGAGACGGTGCACTTCAACTCCGACGACCTCGAGACGGGCAACGCCGACAAGGGATTAACCGGTGCCACGGGGGCCGGCGACGGCGACTGGCGGCTCGAACTGACCAGCGGGCTCGATGTCGAGGTGCTCGGCTACATCCGCACCGAGGACGGATTCCTGACCGCCATGCACGATACCGTCCCGGTGTCCGCCGGTGACCACCGGGTCGTCATCTTCAATCCCCGGAGCAATGAACAGCAGGCGAGCCGGCTGCGGCTCATCAACCCGGGCAGCACGCCGGCCATCGTAACGGTCCAAGGCGTCGACGACCGCGGCGTTCTGCACGGTAGCGTCGAGCTATCGCTGCCTGCAGGCTCGGCGCGCACTGTCGACGCCCGGGAATTGGAGTCCGGTGGCGACGACTTCACCGGCGAACTCGGCGATGGGGACGGCAAATGGACGCTCGCCGTCGACGCGGACGAACCCATCCATGCCATGAGTCTGCTGGCCACGCCCACCGGTCACCTGACCAATCTATCCACGGTGCCGACAACGGGCAGCCCCACCGTGCCGTTGTTCCCCGCAGCGGGCGATTCGTCCAACCGCCAGGGCTTCCTACGAGTGATCAATCACTCCGACATCGAGGGAGAGGTCCATGTCACGGCGTTCGACGACGGCGGCACCGAGCACGGTCCGGTCACGTTGTCTCTCGAAGCCCGGCAGGTTGTCCACATCAACTCGGACGACTTGGAGTCGGGCAATAACCGCAAGGGATTGACCGGTTCCACAGGCACGGGCGAAGGAGACTGGCGACTGGAACTGACCAGCGACCTCGACATCGAGGTTCTTGCGTACACGCGTATCAAGCCAAGCGGCGATGGCGCCAATGACGACGTGGCGGGATTTCTGACGGCGATGCACGATGTCGCGCCGCACGCGAACAACCGACACCGCATCGCGATCTTCAATCCCGGCAGCAACACAAACCAGGTGAGCCGCCTGCGGCTGGCGAACCCAGGCGACGAAGCGGCGACCGTCACGATCATGGGCATCGACGACCGAGGCCGTTCGCCGGGGAGCGAAATTCGAACAACGATACCCGCTCGCGCCGCGCTGACGTGGTCCGCCGCCGAACTCGAGGCATCCCAAACCACCCGCGTCGGTGCCCTCGGAAATGGCACCGGGAAATGGCGGCTCGTCGTCGAGTCCGACCGACCCATCCTCGCCATGAGCTTGATGGAGAGCGCCGCCGGTTTGCTGACGAACCTATCGACCACGCGTGATGCGCATCGCAGCGCCGCCAACGAAACCGCCCAAACCGTGTTCCAGACGTTTGTCTCGGAATCCATCGTGCAAGCCAAGTGCGTCACCTGCCACGTCCGCGGCGGCCAGTCCGAGCGGACCCGGCTGATCTTCGTCCCGGCGTCGGATCCCGATCACCTGATCTTGAACTTTGCCGCGTTCAAGGACTTCCTGGTCGATTTCGAGGACGGCGCAACACGCATCCTCGACAAGATCCAGGGCAATGACCACGGCGGCGGCGTACAGGTCGCCGCCGGGACGGAGGACCTCGCGAACATGGACCGGTTCCTCGACCGGCTCGCCGAAGCGGCTTCCGAAGTGACGAACAGGCGTCCTCGGGTGGCGTTCATCGAAGATCAGGAACTCGTGATCGGGGAGAGCGTCGACGTGACGGTCGACGTGACCGACGGGGACGAGACGGATGGCTACTCGGTCGAAGCGAACGCCCCGGCGAACTGCGTGTCGGAGTTGGCCGCCGTCAACGGGACCGTGACGCTGACGGGACTGTTGGCGGGAAGCATCGACGTAACGGTCAGGGCGACGGACGACAGCGGTGCCGACAACGCCACTTCGGCGGCACGGACGTTTGCCGTCGAAGTCCGGCATCCCGTCGCACCGGAGTGGGCCCTGACCCGCACGGCAGCCGCAGAGGTCGGCGTGTCCACCTGCGCAGTCGCCGACCTGCTCGACCATGTGTTCACGGACCAAGCCCTGCAGGCCGCGCTCTTGCTTCGAGACGGCCAAGTGGTCGGGGAGCGCTACGCCGACGGCTACGGCGTGGAAGACCTCGTCACGAGCTGGTCCGTCGCGAAAAGCATCTACAGCGCTGCCATCGGCATCGCCATCGACGAGGGCCACATCGAGTCCCTGGATCAGAAGGCCAGCGACTTTCTGGACGAGTGGCTGGACACCGACAAGGAGGACATCACCATCCGGAACCTGTTGGAGATGCGCGCCGGGTTCGCCAACGCCAATGTGTTCATCCAAGCCGACCAGACCGAGTTCTCCCTGGACCAGCCGCTGATCAACGAACCCGGCAGCACGTTCCTGTACTCAAACAACAATTCGCAACTGTTCGAGCCGTTGTTGCGGCGCGCCACCGGCGTGAATGCCCATCTTTGGCTCACGGACAAGATCCTCAAGCCCCTCGGCATCGACGAGACGGCGATCGGGCTTTGGCTCGACCCCACCGGCGTCAATCCGTTGACCTACTGTTGCATCGACATGCGGGCCGACGATTTCGCGCGCATCGGCGTCCTGTTCGCGAACGGCGGCGTCTGGAACGGCGAGACCGTCATCTCCGCAGGCTACGTCGACACCAGTCTCGCCGCCCGCGTCGGGTGGTACGGGCTACAGTGGTGGGTGCTTAACTCGACCTATTTCCGCGGCGTCCAACCCCCGGTCGACCTAAGCGCCGCCCACGGAATGGATGGTCAGCACATCTTCGTATGGCGGGATGAGGGCATCGTGCTGGTCGTGTTCACCAAGTACGAGCACGAAGCCAGCCAAGGCTACGTCCTGAGTCTGGTGAACTACCCAAGCACCTGCGCTGCCCGGAACAATTGCCCTCTCTCTACAGGCTCGCCGGTACGGCCCTACAACGAGTACGACCTGCTCGGGCACATGGCGAGACTGCGCTAGTACACGCGCTTGCCCGCAGCTAATGCCCTGGCGTATGCGCCTTGAGAAACTCCACCACGGTCCCCACCGTGCCGTCGGCGTCGG
>JAPPKV010000150.1 GCA_028819775.1 Gammaproteobacteria bacterium
AACCGCAGATCCCGTCGTCCCATCGCACCGTGCGGCCAAAATGAGAACTGCTGCCCCACCGGGTCCCGGGTTGGCATACCCAGCTTCGATGGTTGACAATCGGCGTTCAGGCATCAGCAGCATGACCGATGAGTAGACCCGACGCCATGTGCGTGTCGGCATCCGGAACATGAACCCGTTCGAGTACATGGCGGGCAATCGCGTCGCCGTGATGTTGGCTACCGTTGCGCTGTTGGTGCTGGGGTTTGCCGGGCTCCTGCACGTTAGCGTGGAGCGCTATCCCCCTATCGACCTGCGCACAATTTCGATTGGCGTTCCTTATGACGGCGCCACGCCGCGCGAGGTCGAGGAGGACATCGTTCGCCGGATCGAAGAAAGCCTGACCGAAATCGACGGTGTCGACCGCATCACGTCGAATGCCTTTGACGGCAGGGCCGAAGTCCTCATCGAGTTCGATCAGTGGGTGGACATGGTCGAGAAACTCGAGATCGTGCGCACCGCCGTCGACGGCATCGAGGACTTTCCGCCCCCAAACGCCGATGAGCCCGAGATCGTCCTGCATGAAATCCTGCGCAGCGTGGTGTCGCTGGTCCTCACCGCTGCCAACGCCGGCGAAGACGAACTGAGGCGCAGTGCCGAGGCGTTGCGGGAGGACCTTCTGCTACTGCCCGAGGTCGGCGTTGTCGACCTCTACGGCACGCGCGACCGTGAAATACAGATCGACCTCGACGAATCACGGTTGCGCCGGCACCAGCTGACCATCGAGGAGGTGGTTGCCCGGCTTCGGCGGTCTTCGATCAACCTGACCGGCGGACCCATTGCCACGGAATCCGGAACGATCGTCCTCGGCACCATGGAGAAACGCCTCTACGGTGATGAATTCAACCAATTCGTCGTTGTGGCTCGCCCGGACGGCGCCATTGTCCGGCTGCAGGACATCGCCATCGTACGCGACAGTTTCGTCGACGACCCGTTGATAAACACGGTCAACGACAAACCGGCGGTGTTCATCGAAGTCAGCACACCCGCGGCCGCCAACCCGCAGGACGTGATCGAAGCCGTCAACGGATTCCTGTCGACCTACGAGCCGCCCCCGGGGATGGAACTCGAGTTGTGGCTGGACCGGGTCTACTCGGTGCAGACACCCCTGGCGTCGGTGGCCAACAGCGGGCTGATCGGCGTCGTACTGGTGTTTGTGCTGATGATTCTGTTGTTCGATCTGCGCGTCGGGGTGTGGATCGCCGTCGGCATTCCAACGGCCATCGTCGGTTCGTTCATCATGCTCTACGCGCTGGACGTGACCATGAGCCTCATGGCCGTGCTCGGTTTCGTCATCGTGGTCGGGATCGTGGTCGACGATGCGATCGTCGTCGGGGAGAACATCACGCGTCACCGGGAAAGCGGTCTGCCCCCCCTCGAGGCTTCCATCAGGGGTGCAAGAGAGGTGATGGCGCCCGTGACGGTCGGCGTTCTGACCTCGATGGCGGCATTCGCCGCACTGCTCCCGCTCGATGGCGTCCTCGGCCAGATTTTCGCCAGCCTGGCCGGCATCGTCGTCGTCGTACTGCTGTTTTCCCTGCTCGATGCGTTCTTTCTCCTGCCGTGCCATCTTTCCGGCGACGGCTTGGTGAGCCGTTGGCCGCTGAGCGTCCTGCAGGTCAGGGTCAAGAAGAGCTTTCAGGGAATCATCGACCAACGCATCGTACCCTTGATCGAATTGTCGGTGCGCAGGCCGCTGGTGCCCATTGTCGCCGTCACCGGTCTCGTGGTGTTGGCCTACGGCCTGGCCACCAGTGGTTTCGTGAGCTTCAACGCCACCGGTAACCGGCTGGACGAACAGCAGCTGCAACTCGATCTCACCATGGCGGTGGGTTCGACGTTCGAGGACAGCGTCCGGGCGACCGAGCGGATCGTGTCGGCAGCGCACGACGCCAACCTCAGAACGGGAGGTACGGCTTTGCGCGCGGTCAATGCCATGGTCGGGCAGCACAAGACGGTCGAGAGCTCGATGGGAGCACAACCCGTAGACCCGGCGCCGCATCATGCCAGCATCCAGCTCAGGTTGAACACGCCGCCACAAAGAGAGGTCTCGGTCGCCGAGTTGAAACAGGCCTGGATCGACGCCATGGGCGAAGTTCGGGGGGCCGAAAAGCTCGCCTTTCCGACCTCTGCGCAGTACTCGTCTGCCGGCGTGGGCCTCGTTCTCCTTCACCCCGACGAGGACGCGTTGAAGGCGGCCGCGGCCAGATTGAAGGACCTAATGACGTCGCACCCGGCGATCTACGAGATTGACGACACACTCGAGCTCGGCAACCTCCGCTACGAGATCCAACTCGCCGCCGCGGGGCGGGCGTCCGGCATGACTGCCACGGCTCTCGCCACGCAATTGCGTCACCGTTTCTTCGGGGCGGAAGTGCATCGCGTGGTGAGGAACCAGGAGGAACTGCAGGTGATGGCGCGCTATCCGTTGGAGAGGCGCACCAGCCCCCGCGACCTGCACGACGAACTCATCAGCTTGCCGAACGGCAGACTGACCGCGCTGTCGAACGTCGCCACGATCCTGCAATCTCACGACTACGCGCAACGCCAGCGCATCGACGGCTTGCCGGCCGCGACACTGACCGCCTACTACAATGTCCGGCAGACCAGTTCCGCCGAACTTGGCGGCCTGGTGTAGGGCGAATGGCTTCCTGCGCTCACCCGCGAGTATCCGGGGCTGCGCCATCTCCCCGACGGTACCTCCCGAGATACCGTGAAAGCTCTCGGAATACTGTCGGTCACGTTTCCCGTAGCGCTTTTGCTGATGTTCGTGATCGTGACGATTCAGTTGAAGAGCGTGCTGCAGACGCTGTACGTGCTGACAACGATTCCCCTCGCGGTGGCCGGCGCCCTGTACCTGCACGCCATTCTGGGCTATGACTTCGGACTCGTTTCTATTTGGGGCGTAGTCGCCGCGACCGGCGTGGTCGTAAACGATGCGCTGGTGTTGTTCGACATGTACAACCGTATCCGCCGGGACGAGCCCGATGCAGCTAGGGAGCACGCTGTCCTCAAGGCCGCGCGGCTGCGTGCAAGGCCGATTCTGCTGACCACCATCACGACCGTTGCCGGCCTCCTGCCGCTGCTCTACAACCGCGCCGAGTCGGTGGAACCCTTCCTGTCGGTGGTTGTCAGCCTGATCGGCGGCCTTGCATTCGCCGGCATCGGGCTGCTGATGCTGTTGCCAGCGATCCTCGTACTGGTCGAACGGCTGAAATCCCGGTTCACGCCGGCGCTCGACTACCTTTTGGGCAGTGACCGGCAAGCCGCAGCCCGAGGTAGCTAGAAGGACCGCCGGTTACTACCGATCAAATAACCGCTTTCTAGCCCTACCATGGGCCAAGATTGCCGCTCGTCAGCCTGCGGTCTACGTGGGCTTTCTACGGCCCGCGTGCCTGACATATCATCGCCGGTTCGTTCCGAGGGGAAATCGCCAATGCCCATGATTCTCAACGAAGAGCAGAACATGCTTAAGGACAGCGCGAAAGACTTCTGCACCAACAGCGCGCCGGTCGACCAATTGCGCA
>JAPPKV010000469.1 GCA_028819775.1 Gammaproteobacteria bacterium
GATGGAGGAGAGGAACACGAAGGCGTTGGGACTGTCGGCCTTGTCTTCGGGGAGCTGAATAACCCGGGGCAGCGCGCGCGGTGCCTGGACCACAGCATACCTTCGCCGAAGCGGGCGATCCGGTTCGCGGCGCTGACGGCGGGGCGGCAGATCGACATGCGGCGGCAAGATGGGCCGAGTTCGACGTCGAGGCGGCAGTGTCGATCAACGGGATGGGCAAGACGACCCGCGTGCCGCTGTCCGCTCAAGCGGTCGCCACCCTCCAGCACGCGCGCACGGAGGTCCCCAAACGGGTAGTTTGAAGGCGTCCTTGCCGGGGCTTCCATCCGTCAATCTAGAAGCTCTCGGAGCTTCTCGTCGAGATGATGTGGGCGAAGATCCGTGGCAACGATCTTGCCCGACTTCGAATCGACCAGATAGTTCTTGGGGACGCCGACGACCCCGAACTCGGTGGGCGCCTCGGCTTGCGGTCCCATGCCTAGATCGTGCCAAGGCAGTTGGGCTTTTGCAGACGCGTCCTCCCAAGCTTCCCGATCTTCGTCGATCGTGAACGATACGATCTCGAACCCGCGGTCCCTGTACCGCGCGTATGCCTCCTTCATGTGGGGGATTTCGACGATGCAGGGTCCGCACCATGACGCCCAGAACTCCACTAGGACGTAGCGGCTCGTTGCCCGCACGTCCGCCAATCGCACAGTTTGCCCTTCCAGAGTTGCGCCAGCGAAGTCCCGGATTCCCGATCCGACCGTGAACCGCTTCCCGCGTTTCGCCACCTCTATCGCCGCCTCCAGCTCCGCTAGGAAGTCCGCAGCCCAAGGGTCGTCCGGAGTCAGCTCGGCCAAGCTCCGGAGTGCCTCGAGAGTCCAAGGACCTATGGACTGGGCACTTTCGATCACCAGCCTCCGCGCCAGCAGATCCGGATGCGTTCGCGCGATGCTTGAGCGACCCTCGGCCTCGAGCCTCGACATCTCGTCTTGGACCTCCGACCGGCGATCGCGCCGTCTCGCCTCTTCGTTCTCGTTCCCCGCAGGCTCGGCCAAGTTTTCCATTTCGTCCACTGCCGAGCGGTAGTCGTCGGACAGCCGCCACGTGTTGTAGACCAAATCGTTGTATTTGCCGCCTCTGATCACAAACCGATGGCCGGCGCCCATCGTCATTCGCAAGTTCCCCGGTTCCAGAATGAAGCGGTTGCCCATGGTGGCCGACGCTAGTCGCTTGCGTTCCTCGTCGAATGCGTTGAGGACGACGAAGTAGACGGGCTGCGGACGGTCGACCTCGACTTCCAGGCGGAATTTTCCATCGGAACCGATCGGCGCCTTGCCCGCGACCTCGACTTCGGCCTCGAACGACTCCGATTCGCGCCCACCGTCAGTGCGCGGTCGATGGCGGTAGTACAAAAGGAAGTCCCCGTTGGAGTAGCGGATAGAGACGTCCCCGGTGAGGACCATGGTCGGTGTTTCGGCGTCGCAGCCCATCAATGCGATCCAAAACGTCCTCGCCATGCAAAGCGCCACGTTGCTACGCATATGTACGCCTCTGATCCGAGTCAACGGTGCAACCACCCCGGGTTGGGACTTGAGCCTTTTGGTCGCAACGGCGACCGTAGGTTCGCATCCGTATTCTCATTTCAGGAAATCCACGCCCGCGTTGATTGGGCCCTTCGGACGACCGACCCACTGGAATCCGGTGTCAACGCGGACGCCGCCGAACCGGAAGTTGTAGATTAGCGGAATCCCGAGCGGCGGCAGATCTTCGATTGTGGCCGAGTTCAGGATGAAGCCTTCGAACTTCGAGAACAGCATCGTCGGATACTGTCCGAGTTCGGCTGTTGCGTCGTTCAGCTCGGAAAGCAGCATCGCGGGGTGACTCGGGTAGTACGTGTCTTCGCCCCTCAGTTCCATGGCGGCCGCGAGGTGAACATGGCGGCCGTCCTTGGACAACTCGATTCGCAGTGTTGCGGATGGCGGAAGGTTAATGTCGCTCTGCGTTGAAATGAGCTGGATGTTGAAGATCTCGATGAGGGCCGCGTTCAGCCTGTCTTGGGAGTAGCCCGATAACTCGTGGTGGAACGTTGCGAGGGGCAGGAATCGGATGGGCGGGTAGTTGATCCCCATCTCATCGATCGTCATCGGCGGATGGTTCGATATCCCGTTGACATGGGGACCCAGCCGCTCGCGTTCGTCGTCGGTGAGCGAGGCTTCCCACGCGGCCCATGCAACCTCGTCATCCAGTGCCGCGAGCCGGTCCCTCAGTGAATGCCCGGCGATACTCTCCACCGCGTACGCGGTTGAGCTGGTCCCGCACGCCGCCGCGGCAACGAGAGTTTTTACGAGACTCGAACCCCAACGCATAGCAATCCCCGAAGCCCAAGATGCTACGATAGTAGCACACGACGGTGTAAACCCTGTCGATGTCGGTGGGCGTCACGGCACTAATTGAAAGGCCGGGCAGCCGGTGACCGGCTTCTCCAGGAGATTGCCGCCGCGTCCGCGCTTTCGGCCCGGCGGCAGACAACGCCGGGGCAAGGCAGAGGCAAAGCGTTCTGGTCATTTCGTCTCATCCTCTGTCTCGTTTGTTGACGGGTACGCTTCCGGGCGCGGCTCCCACCAGACGGCGTCGGCGACCACGTAGGCGCCGCCGCCGCTCCGAAGCCCGAGCCCGTCCCGCCAACCCTCCGCACGGCAAATCCGATGTCCAGGTCGTTGAGCACCAGACCGTCCAGCAGGGCCGGGCGCCAGGCTCTCTGGCGCGTGCCCGCCGGCTCGTCGTCGGACTGCGGGATCGCGTCCGGACTCGGCATCGCGAGCGCGACCTGTCCCCGATTGCGGTTCCGAGTCCCAGGCCGTCGAGGCCTGCAGCCTTCGCGATACCCCGTCGTCTCGTGGATAGAAGCGGGCAGCGGCGACGATGCAGCCCGTCGCGACCGAGACGAGCGCGAGGCGTTGCAGGAGACCGGGAAAGGTGTCTTGGGCGGCGATGTCCGAGGCCAGGCTGGTGTTGTCCGGAAACGTCGATACCGCCTGCAGGAGATAGTGCGGAACGTTGGCCACGCCCCAGACATGAAACCCAAGCAGCGCCAAGGAAACGCCAAGCGCCAGGCTTCGGCTGCGGAACACGGACGCAAGTAGCATGACGCCACCGCTCCAGAGAACCACTGCGGGAGGGCGTCGAAGAACAGCAGGCGGATGAGTGCCGATTGGCCGAAATTGGGGCCGGGGAAGCCCATGGGGCGCACCACGTTGGCAACTAGCTCGTGAAGCGCCAATAGCGACGCGCAAGGAAGCCACGGTACTCCGATAACCGCAAGCAGTCGGCCGAGCAGAACGCCCAGGTTCGACATGGGCCGACAGTCGAGTGCTTCCGCCATAATGGCGTTGACGTCCCCATGTCGGGCATCGAAGCCTAGCAGGCAGCTCGCAAGAGCCAATAGAAAAACCAGATGGCCACCTTATTCGGCCAGCCGAAACCGTGGCAAGAAGAGACCCACGATGGGCAGGTGCCCGGATCTGACTTCGTGAAGGTGGGCGTGATAGTACGCCGGGGCGAGCATCACCCCCAATGCC
>JAPPKV010000379.1:0-988 GCA_028819775.1 Gammaproteobacteria bacterium
CGGTGAGTACGGACAGACACGCCGCGCCGGCCCTTTCGTAGGACGCCGCGATGTCGGCGGCATCGAACTCCGGCCGAATAACGCCTTCGCTGGGGGATGCGCGCTTGATCTCCGCGATCACCGCGGGGTCGGTGGTCTTGATCGCCTCGGCGAAACCGCGGGTCGGGGTAGCGGCCTCGGCGTCTCTTCGCACGTCGGCGAGGGGCCGGAACCCGCGCCGAGAAGCGACCTCGGCGTGTTTGTGCGCGACGATCTCGGCGAGTATTCCCTCCGAACGGCTCCGGTCTCCCCTCGGCGTCATATCTCGCCCATCATTCGCGTGAGGTCGACGAATTCCTTGAGCTTTTCCGACGCCTGGCCCGACGCGATCAAATCCTGGGCGAGCACGACGCCGTTCGCCAATGTCGTGGCAACGCCCGACGCGTAGATCGCCGCGCCCGCGTTCAGTGCGACGACATCCGAAGCGGCGTCGTTGGATTCGTTCAGCGCGGATCGGATGAGATCGAAGCTCTGTTCCGGCGTCGCCGCTCTCAAGTCGTCCATCGTCTTCTCACGCAGGCCGAAGTCGGTGGGCGATACCTCGTAGGAGTCGATGCTGCCGCCGTCCAGTTCGACCACGACGGATGGTCCCTGGATCGACAACTCGTCGAGGCCGTCGCTGTGCACGACCAGAACGCGTTCCGAACCGAGCGCCTGGGCGACTTCCGCGACTGGTCTTTGCCAGGCCGGAGCGAATACGCCCAGCACCTGCCGTCGGGCGCCGGCGGGATTGGTGAGCGGGCCGAGCAGGTTGAAGACGGTGCCGATCCCAAGCTCCCGCCGAACCGGGCCGGCGTGGCGCATGGCGGCGTGATGGCGGACGGCGAACAGGAATCCGACGCCGACTTCGCGAATGCAACGGCCGACCTGGTCGGGTTCGAGTTCCACGTTGGCGCCGGCGGCTTCCAGGACGTCGGCGCTGCCGCTTGCGCTGGACGCGCCGCGGTTG
>JAPPKV010000379.1:998-3551 GCA_028819775.1 Gammaproteobacteria bacterium
CCACGTGGGCTCCGGCGGCAGCGGCCACGAACGCCGCCGCGGTGGAGATGTTGAAGCGCTTGGCGGCACCGCTCCCGCCGGTGCCGCAGGTATCGACCAGGTTCGGCACATCGACGTCGACCTTGGTGGACACGGCCCGCATGGCCTCCGCCGCTCCGGTGATCTCCTCGACGGTCTCGCCCTTGGCCTTGAGCCCGATCAGCACGCCGGCGATCTGGGCGGGCGTGGCTTCGCCGGCCATGATGGTGTCGAAGACGGCGCGCGTGTCGTTACGGTCGAGATTCCGTCCCGCGACCAGTGTCCCGAGAGCGTCTTTCATTTGCATTGTTCTCTCCGTCAGTTAGCGCGTAAGGAAATTGCCGAGCAGCCGATGTCCCACCTGCGTCTTGATCGATTCGGGATGGAACTGAACCCCTTCCACGGGATGCTCGCGGTGCTTGATCCCCATTACCTCGTCCGCTTCGCCGAGTTCGGTGGCGGTCCACGCAGTCACCTCCAGGCATTCGGGAATGTCGGTGACGATGAGCGAGTGGTAGCGAGTGGCTTCGAACGCCGGCGGCAGCTCCCGGAACACGCCCCGGCCGCTATGGTGGATGGCCGAGAGCTTGCCGTGCATGACCTGGCGGGCGCGGCGCACGGTTCCGCCGTAGGCCTGACCGATACTCTGGTGGCCCAGGCAGATACCCAAGGTCGGGATTTCCTTGCCGAAAGCCTCGACCACCGACAGGGAGATGCCCGCTTCATTGGGGGTGCACGGGCCTGGAGAGATGACGATCCTGTCCGGCGCCATGCGCTCTATATCCCCCAAGCCGATCTCGTCGTTGCGGTGCACCTGCACGTCGGCGCCCAGTTCACCGAGGTACTGCGCGACGTTGTAGGTGAAGGAGTCGTAGTTGTCGATGAGAAGGATCATGGCCCGTCGCCGCGTCCCGTCTGCCGTCCGGTGAGAGGCGGGCAGCTTACAGCCCCCCGAGCGGGCGTGGAAGTTGGCCGTGCGCGAAGTCGGTTCCGTGACTCGCGTGCGGATGCCCTATAGCATGACGCCGAGGGATCACGCGGGACTTGGTATGCGCGATATGACGGCGTTTTCGGTGCCTGACATCATCAGGACGTCGTTTGCCGTCTACTTCAGCAATCTGCCGACGTTCCTGCCGCTCTCTCTGGTCGTCTTGCTGCCATCGTTTGCCGTTGTCCTGTTCGTCGGTTCTAGCAGCCTCAACGATCCGCTGGTCATGCCGGCCCTGAACGAGATACAGGATCCGGCGGTCGCATACGCCGCGTTGGGCCGGATTTACCTGGTCTTGACCCGTGAGTTCTTTGTCAACTGGCTGTGTGCGTTCTGGCTGCAGGCTGCGCTCGCGTTTGGCGTGGTGCGCCACCTGCGGGGTGGACACGCCGATTTCGCCGAACAGATCGCGCAGGCCGTGCGCCGAATAGTCCCCGCGACGGCGGTTGCGGCGATCGTGGCGGTGGCGACGGGTATCGGGTTGTACCTGCTCGTAGTGCCGGGCGTGATCTTGGCAATGGTCCTATGGGTGGCTGTGCCGGCGGTAATCGTGGAACGCAGAGGCCTTCACTCGCTCGCTCGAAGCGCCGAGCTGACGAGAGGGTTCAGGGGACAGATCTTCGGCTTGGCGCTCGTCCTGACCCTGCTTCACTTGGTCGCTGCGACCACCGTGGTCTTGGTGTCGATCGAGATCACGACCAATCCGCTGCTGGTATGGTCCATGGGACAGGCGGTTGGCGTTGTCTTCGTCGGGATCTGGGCCACCGCGGCCTCGGTCAGCTACCACGATCTACGGGTTATTAGGGAAGGCGTTGACACGCGTTCGGTTTCGCGCGTCCACGATTAGTGGTCCGCCAACCCTGAGACGTCGTGTCTTGGATGGTCGCGGATCCGTGACGGCGGGCGAACCGCCACGGATTCCGGCAGGCCGACTCTACTGGTTGTAGCCCATGATCGCCTTCACCTCGAGGAATTCCTCGAAGCCGTATCGGCCCCATTCCCGACCGTTGCCGGACTGCTTATAGCCGCCGAACGGCGCCTTGTTGTCGACGGGCGCGCCGTTTAGGTGAACATTGCCCGTGCGGATCCGCCGGGCGACATCGCGCGCGCGGTCGCTTGTGCCCGACACGTAGCCGGACAGACCGTAGGCCGTGTCGTTGGCGATCCTGACGGCGTGGTCGTCGTTCTCGTAGCCGATCAGCGACAGCACCGGTCCGAAGATCTCTTCCCGGGCAATGGTCATGTCGTTGCTGACGTGGGAAAACACGGTGGGGCGAACGTAGTAGCCGGCATTCAGTCCGTCGGGCCGTCCGGGACCGCCGCATTCGAGCGTGGCGCCTTCGTCGATACCCTTTTCGATCAACCCCTGGATCTTGTTGAACTGGACTTCGGACACCACCGGACCGATGGTGGTGTCGGCGGCGTTCGGATCCCCCACTTTGACGTTCGCTGCTGCCGACTTGGCGATCTGCGCTGCCTCGTCCATGCGCGAGTTGGGAACCAGCATGCGGGTCGGTGCGTTGCAGGACTGGCCGGAATTGGTGCAC
>JAPPKV010000364.1:0-2931 GCA_028819775.1 Gammaproteobacteria bacterium
CGCTCGACAAGATCCGCCGGCCGGGGCGCCAAGGTGCCGGATGCTTCAAGCGGTCGCATGAGCTCGGTGATCGCGCCGACGTCGCCAGGCCCGGCACGACGGATCACCCGGTAGTCGCCGTCGCTTACTTGCGTCCCCGCGCCCTCGGCGGTGAACAACTCCCTGAGCAGGACCCCGTCCTCATCGAAGCCGATGAGGTGGGCGCGCGGCACGCCGCGCCGGCAGGCCTCCTGTAGCGCATCGAGTCGGCGTGCGGTGCGGTCGTCCTGGTCCCACGTGGCTCTGAGTTGCTTCAACTCGGCGGAGTTGAGGTCGCTACGGTCCGCGATGCGGCGGGCGGCGTCGAAGACAATCAGTTTGTCCGCGGCCAGATCGCCTGCGATGCCCGCGGCCAGTTGTTCAACGCGGAGCGCATAGGTGGCCCCGGTGGCGCCGTAGCCAAGGGGCGAGATCAGCACTACGCTGTCGGAGCCAAGCAGGTCGCGGATGACATCGACATGTACGCGTCGCACCGTGCCTGCTGCCATTTGGTCGACACCGTCGACGACACCGATGGGCCTCGCCGTCACGAGGTTGCCGCTGGCCAGCGGAATATGCCGATCGCGCAACCGGCTCAAGGGTATGCCCGTCGTGAACAGCGACTCGAGCTTCGACCGGGCCGTCGCGGCGGCGGCCTGAATGTCGGCGAGACGACTTGGGGTCACCGGTCCGTCGGACTCGATGTTCGCGCCGTGGACAACGACTAGCCGTACGCCGAGCACGTGCAACAGGGCCAGGTCGTGGACGATGTTGACCGCGTTGTCGGATTCCAGTGCATCGGCACCGAGCATCACCACGAACGTGCGGCCGCTGTGGGCGCGGATATATGGAGTGGACGCGCGGAACCAGCGCGCGTAGGCCTCGTTCATGGCTACAGGCAATACTGGGCAATCAGGGTCGCGAGTGCGTCTTGGGCGGGTTCGAGTTGCGCAGCGTGCAGGTATTCGTCGGGCTGATGGGCCTGGTCGATGGATCCGGGACCGAAGACGACCGTTTCGATGCCCAGCGACTGGAGGAACGGTGCCTCCGTGCCGAAGGCAACGGTGCGCGCCCGTTGCCCGGAGAGCGACTCCAATGCCTTCACCAACGGACCTTCCGCAGGCGTTTGGTACGGCTCGACCGGTTCGAACAGCGGCCTCACCGTGGCGGGTGTGCCATCGCTCACGGCTTCCACCCGTTTGCGGAGTTCGTCGAGGATCGCCGCGGTTTCCATTCCCGGGAGCAGGCGCATGTCGATCTGCAGTTCGGCGTGCTCGCAGATGCGGTTGGGGTTGTCGCCGGCGTGGAGACAGCCGAGATTGACCGTCGGAATGCGCACCTCGAACGCCGGATCGACATGGCGTTCGGCCAATTCACGCCGATAGGAAATCACGGCACCCATCACCCGATGCATGGCATCCAATGCATTGTCGCCGAGAGCGGGATTGGATGAGTGGCCGGAGGATCCCGCGATGGCAATCGAGATCATCGCGACGCCTTTGTGGGCTCGAATGGGTGCGAGTCCGGTGGGCTCGCCGATCACCGCGGCGGCGGCCCTGACCACGCCGTTCGCCGCCAATGCCCGCGCACCGTCCATGGACGACTCCTCGTCCGACGTGGCCACGATGGTCAGCGGTTTGGCGAGGCGGCTGTCCCGGTGCCTCGCGGCAGCGGCCAGCGCCAAGGGGAAGAACCCCTTCATGTCGGCGGTACCGAGCCCGTAGAACTTCGAGTCCCGCTCCGTCACCGCGAAGGGATCGACGCTCCACAGCGTTTCGTCGCAAGGCACCGTATCCGTGTGACCGGCTAGGACGAGCCCGTTCTCACCGCGGCCGCGCTTCGCGACCAGGTTGGCCTTTCCGGGCTTCGAGGGCAGCGGCTGCACGTCGACCTCGAAGGCAAGATCCTCGAGCCAGTTGGCCAGATGGTGCAGCACGCCCAGGTTGCTTTGGTCGTGGGCAGCGTTGATGCAACTCACTGAAGGCTCGGCAATGAGCGTCTTGAGCATGTCAACGGGTTCGGGGATGGACACGGAATGTCTCGCGACCTCGAGGGGTTGCGCATTGTGCCGGGAATGGAAACACCGTTCCATGCGATTTCGCGACGTTGGTGCACGGGAGCACCGCTGGCGGTCGTGCGGCGTTGGTCTTTTCCCGCGAGTCGCCCGGTTAAGGCCGAAGTCGACGCAGGAAGTCGTCGCAGTCGGTACTGTCGAGCGCCGCCCGGAGGATCCTGTCCTGCGGCAACGCGGCGATCCGAGCCGCCTCGGCCCGCAATGTTGGCGTGATGTCGATGCCCCGCGCCCGGAGCAGGCCTTCGAGCATGAAAATCCGGCCTTCCCGGTGACCCACGCGGTGGCCTTGGCGATGACCCTCGCGCCGGCTCAGCTGGCGTTCGACGCTTAGGAAAGGGTCGTCATCCGGCCCGGTTCCGGCGCGCCGGCCCATGATCCCGCCCACCCGCCGCACGGTTTCCACGGTCGCTGCGGACGTGCTCGGCTCGTTCAGTGCCGCGTGGATCTCGCGCGCCGACAACGTGGGGAACGCCGCACTCTCGGCGGCCTCACGGAAGGTGCCGTCGTCGAGGAGGAGGATCGCCAGGCCCGACCGCTTGCGCTTGCTGGGCATATCCGCGTCGGGCACTTCCACCCACAGCTCCGGGATGCCCCAGGCGGCGTAGACATCGAGCTTGCGGTCGCGAATGTCGGTGGTCAGGTCCGCCTCGAACACCACGTCGGGCAGGGGCAGCTCGCCGACCACGAACACGTCGGGCAGGCCGTAGCGCCAGTCGAGGGAGACCAGCTCGTCTGCCTGGACCGCGCGCACCCGGGTACCCCGGGCGTGGGGGGGGGGGGGGGGGGGGGGGGGGGGGCCCCCGCGCGCGGCGGCGCGCCCGCGGCCGCGGGGGGCCGGG
>JAPPKV010000364.1:2941-3537 GCA_028819775.1 Gammaproteobacteria bacterium
GGGCCAAGCGGCTGCGTGGCCATTCGTGCCTCAGGCTGGGCTCGCGCAACTCCCAGGCGACGCCGGCTTCCCAGTACTCGTAGCGGCCCTCGTAGTCGATCGAGTGGGTGTCGGTCATCGCGAAGGGTCTGCAGCCGGAGAGCGTGAAAGATCTCTGGAACTTGGTGCGGTGCGCTGATCGCAACGTCGGGAATGCGGTCATCGAGAAGCGCGGCTGTCGGCCCGGGATGCGGAACATATCCCGGGACCTTGCCGAAGGGCAAGGACAGTTGCGGAAAAAATTTAGTTAAACCAGTTACTTAGTACACTTCTGTGCGAGTCTAACCGCCCCGCGCACCCACCCGACTGGCGTGTGTTTGCGCCGGACGATCCGACGGTTTGTTGCCCGTGCCGCGAACGGCTAAGCTCGCGCAACCTCGGACGGTGGCAATCATGGCCCAAGACTCCCTCGACGATCGCGACGGCTGGATCTGGCAGGACGGCGAACTCGTTCCGTGGCGCGACGCCCGGGTACACGTCCTCACCTACACGCTGCACTATGGTATCGGCGTGTTCGAGGGCGTGCGTGCCTACGACACCGCGGCGGGCACATCCAT
>JAPPKV010000122.1 GCA_028819775.1 Gammaproteobacteria bacterium
GTCTTGCGGGCCGTTGCGCTGGGCGCTACATTCCGGCGCGATGAACGTACAAGAGCAGGGCGCGGGGCCGCTGCTCGACCAGGGAGTGTACGTGATCACCGCGCTGCTGCCGCTGTTCGGGCGGGTCAAGGCGGTGTCGGCGCGCGCCCAGGTCGGCATCACCGACCGCACCGTGCGCACCGAGCCGCGCTTCGGCGAGAGGACCGACGTGCAGACCCCTACCCACCTGGTATGCGCCCTGGAGTTCGAGGCCGGCGGCCTCGCCAACCTGATGATCAGTTGGGAAATCTGGGCCTCCAAGCTGCCGGTGATGGAGGTGTACGGCACCGAGGGCACCATCCGGCTGCCGCACTGGAACCACTACGAAGCCGAGTTCTCGGGTCGAGGCCCGCCGCCGCCGGTCACGCCGGTGCCACGCGTCATTCCGGGAGCGCGGACAGCGGAGAGAGCCCTACTTCGTCGATCCGCTTGCGAACGTCAGCGGCAACTTCCAGCACCTCAGCCGGCGCGCGCACGGTACCCCCGTCGCGCTGACGCAGGGCTATGGACAGCGGCGCGACGCGAGCGGCCTTCTGCGGTTCGCTCCGCAGCACGCCAACGAGCTCGCGCTCCGGAACGCCGGCGGTGACCAGCATGGCCACGGCCTCAATCAAATCGGGTATCATCGTTTCGTTCTCGGGCACGAACGCGGCGTACAAGGAGCAGAACGCATCGACGGCTGCCTTGAGACAACCTTGCGACAAGCTCGCGGACATCCGGACGTACCGTGCATTCCAGTTGCACGACACGCTGGTGTCATGCCGCGCAGTTTGGCACCGACGATCGAGTTGGTCTGCCGTCCGCAGAGCTTCATCCGCACGACCACTCCTGATCTGGTTCATGCCCCTGTGGAACAATGCCGTGGCGACTTCCGCTTGCAGCTCCGCTGCGTCGCTTGATCCGAAACGATCGACGAGCGCATCGCTGGCCGCAATCGCCGCGCTCAGGTTGCCCATTAGCCAGAGAGAGACACCTCTGTTGTTCATGGCCCGCGCCACCAACGAGCGCAATTCCGGATCGTCGCTGCTTCCATAGCGCGCCATCAGCTCTTCGGCGGCAGCGATTGCCTCGGAGTGACGGTGGAGCCGACCCAACGTGGCGCCGCTCTGCAGAAGCGCACCCGCGACTTGCAATTCAACGGAAGCCTCCTTGCTGGCGCTATAGCGCGCCACCACCTCTTCGGATGTCCTGATTGCAGCCTCGGTACTGCCGAGTCGATCTTGCGCCGCGGCCTTATACGCCATTGATTGCGCAACCCACGCCTGCAGCTCGGTCGCGTCACTTCCTCCATAGCGCTGGCTGACTTCGTCGAACGTAGCAATCGCTGGCGCAAACGAGCCAAGCTCGGTTTGGGTCACTCCCTTGTTGATCAACGCCCGAGCAACTCGACTCTGGAGTTCCGCCGCATCACTCGCACCAAAGCGCTCCGTCACCAGGTCACAGGTTGCAATCGCCCCATAATGGTTTCCCAGTCGTGCCAGAGCTACCCCCATGTTGAACAACGCGGTAGCAACCTGGACCTGCAATTCGGGCGTCTCACTCGCTCCATACTGACCGATGAGCTCTCGGTAAGCTTCTATTTCTGCGTTACGGTCTCCAAGTTGACCTCGCAGTGAACCCTTGTTGATGAGGCACTTGGCGGACAGCACCTGCAATTCGGTTTCTTGGCTCCTCCCAAATCGCGCCGTAACTTCATCGCAGGTCGCAATCGCGTCGGCGAGGTCGTCCAGTCGAATCTGCTCGACTCCAATATTGAACAAAGCGATGGCAATGTGACGCTGCAACTCTGGCGCGTCGCTCGTACCGTAGCGCGCCAACGCCTCGCGGTTGGTCTCGATTCCAAGGCGGGAGTTCCCGATTCGACCTTGGGCCAATCCCTTACCGGTGTACGCTTGCAACGCTATCGCTTGCAGCTCGATTGCTTCGCTTGCTGCGAAATGTGATATGACAGCGTCGCACGCGGCGATCGCCGCCTCATATTCAGCGTGTTCGATCTTCTCGACTGCAGTGGCGATCAGTGCCTGAGCATCGCGCGCAATGTCTGCGGTAATTTCGCTGAGTGGTGGAAGCTCCGACTGCACACGTTCGATGCCTGCCAGGATCGACGGCGACTGTAGAGCTTCCGGTTTCAGCGAGCCGAACAGGTCGGCGATCTCCGTATCGGGATAGAATACCGTTATGAAACGGAGCAGATTCTGTACGACGGCGGCCTCGTCACGTTGGCGGCGCAATTGGTAGTAAATGGAGTATAGGGGTTCCGCAACTTCGTAAAGCCGCCTCCTGCCACTCCCTCTCGGGCGCACGGCGTGTCGTTTGACGAGCCGCCCGAGCATGGTCGAGACGGTTCGTACGTCCATTCGTGCGCGGTCGGCGATCTCGCCCGTGCTCGACGACTGCCAGAGGTCGGCAAGAGCCAGGAACACGCGGCGTTCGATTCTGGGGAGAGCCTCCTGGTGGCCGCGGAAGGTATCGGTCAGATCATCAATCAGTTGCGCCAGTTCTTCCATCAACTGGCGCAGGGAGCGGTGCCGGGCGCATCCGGCGACGATGACTACGTAACGGGGTGAGCCTCCGGTCAGGATCTCAAGCGCCCTTTGCTGGCGTTCGTTCACCGGCTCACCGCTTACAACTTTCCACAAGCGTCCGCACTGCTCGGCACTTAACGGTGCGAGAGAGATAATTCGGAACAGTTCGAAAAACGGTTCGCCGGCGTCATCCAGTGCCTCGAAGCGGCTGGTCGCAGTGGCCAACAGGATGATCTGCGGCTCGGTCTGCAGCGTCTTTCGCAGGTTCCAACCGAAGTCTTCGTCCACGTTGGCGCACAGCGCCTGCAGGTTCTCCACCATGAGGACGAGACGCCTGCCAAGTGAGCACGCCGCCTCCAGGACAGCGACGCGGACACGCTCGTCGAGCTCCCGTTCCCGCCAGCGGGTGGCGAGGTCGTCTCGGGTTGCCCGCAGGTTCCGTGCGAGCCCGGGGTTCTCCTTGTCGACGGCGTTTGCAAGATAGAACAGAACCTCCAACCAGAAGTCCGCGGCGCTGAGGATCTCGTCGCTCTCCTCCATGAAGCAAACGGGCAGCAGGTGATCAGAGAGCTCGGAGTTGCCGCGTAGTTCAGCGGCGATACGAGCCAACAGCATGGTCTTCCCCCTGCCTCTCGGGGCCACGATCAATGTGTGCTGGCAGGAGTCGGCGGCGACATTCCCCCGAAGAGTCTCAAGCGCGATGGCGAGTTCGTGCTCTCGGACCACGAACTGCGCCCTGACTTCCTCGTCAGACTGGAGCATTCCGGGATTACGCTTGCGAATGATCCGCGGTTGCGATTTACTCACCTGGCTTGACCTCCAGCATGGTCCTGCGAGCGGGCAGCAAGGGGAACGTGGTGATTACGGAAGCGTGCTGCCCACCAGTCTCTCAGTGGATGCAGTTGGAAACGATAGACTTCCTCGACGGCTTCGGCCGTGCGCTGCGCGACAGTCGCTATTCTGCCCAGC
>JAPPKV010000371.1 GCA_028819775.1 Gammaproteobacteria bacterium
TGTCGGCGCTGATCGGCGCCGTGGGCGCGATCTCGCTGTTCGTCGGCGGCATGGGCGTGACCTCGGTGATGTTGGTGTCGGTCGCCGAGCGCACCCGCGAGATCGGCATCCGCATGGCGACCGGTGCCCGACGGCGCGACATCCTGCGCCAATTCCTGCTGGAGGCGGTGGCGGTCACCTTCGCCGGCGGCGTGCTGGGGACGGTATTGGGGTTCGCGAGCCGGTTCGTGTTCGAGGCGTTCGAGGTTCCGGCGGGGCTGTCGCCGTGGTTCGTGTTCGCGGCCTTGGGCTGTGCCGTGGGCACGGGACTCGCCGCGGGCATCGTGCCCGCGCGCCGGGCGGCGGGGCTCGACCCGGTCGCGGCGTTGGCGCGTTAAGGTTGGTGACGGATTGCCCGCTGGTCGCGACGGCCTCTAACGAATTGGCCTGTCGTCACGAACCAGAGTCATTGGGTGACCTGTCGCCGGCGTGCTCGCCTTCAACCCGAATCCTGTCAACAACGCAGACAGGAGGCAGCCGACCGCGAGGATCGACCGCCTTTACCTGGGTCATCAGGCGGTCAGTGCGTTCACCGGATCGAGCCGGGTAGCCCGCCGTGCCGCGATTGCGGCTGCGGCGAGCCCCATCCCTAACGCGCAGCCCAATGCCGCCGCGAAAGTCCATGTAGCGAAGGCGAGGGGCGGTTGCGGTAGGCCGGTGGGGGTGATGACTGAGGCAACAGCAGGTCCGATTAGGATACCTCCCAGAACCCCAAGCAAACCGCCGAGAGCCGCAGCCATCAACGCCTCAGTCAAGACCTGATTCACGATATCGCGCCCCCGTGCGCCAAGGGCAACGCGAATACCGATCTCGTCACGTCGGGCGTCAACCCAGAGCGCCATGATGACGGTCACACCCGCACCGCAAGCCAATAGTGCCACGCCCGCGACACCGCTCAGGAAGGCCAGAGGTCGCGACCACAAACCGCCAAGCGTATTCGCGCGCTGTTTGGCAGGGATTTCAATATTGAATCCCTCTCGGCCGTGTCGGCGGATCAGCAAGTCGCGTAACTCGGATGCGACCTTTTCGACGAGCGCAGCATCGGCCACGATCATGTCGATGGCGGCAAAGCTCAGACTGCTGGCCGTCGCGGAGCCCTGATCCAACACATCCAACGCCGTCGCGAAAGGCACATAGACCACTTGTCCTAGCTGAAAGCGCATGTTCTCTTTGATTTCGTCGGGGATATCAAATCCGGCTGGTAGTGGATACTCGCCGAGGACGCCTTTGACCAAAAACGGAACGCCGCCGATCTGCACGTACTTGCCGACCGGATCTGCGTCGTCCTCGAACAACGACTTCCTCAACGAAGGTCCAAGCAGAGCGACCTGCGCACGTCGTTTGTGGTCGTCTGCTGTCAAAAACGTACCGGCCTTGAGAGGCCACTCCTCACCGTCGTTCACGATCGGACGCGGGGCGGTTTGGGCTTCGACAACGCCATCTTGTGATAGGCCCTCGCTTTGCACCTTGAAGTTACCCCTCGTCCATAGCTCGATGGCCCGTACGCTCGGCAGCTCCGTTTGGATCGCGTGTGCGTCGGACACGCTGAGCTGAATGGGTGCATCTTCCAACGACCCAAACGCGTTGACGTTGATTTCCCGATTTTCGAGCAACTCCCGAATCGTGCGTTCAGTTCCTTCCGCCAACCCCAGTATGACGACCACCGACCCAACACCGAGCGCGACGCTGAACACGCACGCTGCCGCCCGGGTGGGGCTTTCGCAGAGGCTCCTGAGCGACTCTCGAAGCATTGCGAGCAAGCGGGACAACGGAGTGGAATCGCCTGATTCATCAGGCATTAGTCCGTTGGTCGTCTCTGGCGCTACCTCGTGGATTGCCGTGTCCGCCACCAGGCGACCATCCTGCAACTCAATACGGCGCCCGGCTCGCGTGGTGATGGCAACGTCGTGAGAGACCACCACTACCGCGTGGCCCCGTGCGGCTAGATTCGCCAGCATCGTCGAAAATGCCTCGCTTTGGGCTGGATCCAAGGCGGCCGTGGGCTCGTCCGCCAGGATGAGTCGGGGACGATTCACCAGGGCCCGGGCCATCGCGATGCGCTGGTTTTCGCCGCCGGAGAGTTCCCTAGGGCAGTGCCTCAGCTTGTCGCCAAGACCAAACGAATCCAGTAGCTTCTGTGCCCGGCGTTTCGTCTCGACGTATCCGATGCCACTGTAAACGGCGGGGAGTCCCACGTTGCGTAGTGCCGTTGCTGTCTGGAGTAGGTTGGGCTCCTGAGAAGCGAGACCGATCAAATCCCGGCGTAGCCGAGCGAGCCCGTCGGCGTTGCCAAAGTCGACTGCCACATCCGCGAAGCGGTAAACACCGTCAGTCGCGCGGTCAAGGCAGGCTAGGATGTTAAGCAGCGTCGACTTGCCGGATCCGGACGGACCCGTTATGCAGACGAACTCGCCCGCATCGACATCTAGCGATATGTCGGAGAGGGCATCGACAATACTGTCGTCATTTCTGAACGAGCGCTCGATGCCTCTGAGCTCGATTAGCGCCATCCGTGACGAACAGTCGGGTTCCCGACTAGGTCCTTGATCGAGGGCATCACGCGTACCGCCTGTGAAGGCCTTTCAAACAGTCGGCGTTGTTGACTGTTCCGACACATGCTACGACGCGTGGCAGCAGCGAAAGAGGACTGTTAGACCAACGCCGTTTCAGGGTAGTGGTTGATAGGGATGCGGTTGGCATCCGTGCACGTTGTACCCTTTGTAGCTCGGAGTCTTTGGAACCTGCCAGAGTGCGAGTGCAGCTGGGTGTACCAGTGCCATTCCCATCCAGTTGTTCTTGCAGCTGCCATTGTCCCAGATGAGCCACCACTTCTGGCTGCTCGCGGCGGCTTCCGTATCTAGCCCGGACCAATGCTCAACGTCGACGCAACCAGCAAGCAAGTAGCCACGACCAAAGTCCTAATCCTGTACATAGTTCTCTCTGCCCGATTTCAATGATCAGATGAGTCAAACGCTACCGGTGGTGTTTTCGCGTGTAAACTACCTAAAGGTGTAGTTGTGGCGGTAATCGGCACGAGCACCGCCTTCCAGGGTCCGGTGCCTGCCACGACCTTCACGACGGGAGGTCGTCCGTCGCGTTTCTCTGTGCTCGGATGACCAATACTCCCCTCGTCGCGTTTTGCTTCGTGCTCTTCGTCGGTATCTTTCAGAACCAAGCCACGCTGGCCTACTTGGACGGGTAGCACTGCCTTACGCAATGCCGCCTTGAACGAAGCCGACTGGCAATTGCATGAGATGCTACAAGCCGGGGCCCAAGGAAGAAGGGAATCGCCACCATCCTGCGGCAATGGGCGGTCCGGCAATGGGAGGAAGGTGTGCAACGCTCACACGAATGTCGGTAGAGCAGCCAACGCTGTCTGGGAGTCAAGTCGATGATTCCTTTTTTTCTCCTGGTGGTCGCGATGGACTGGGCCAGCCGCCATGTGCTGGCGTGGTGGCTGTCGAACCCCATGGGCGTCACGCAA
>JAPPKV010000205.1 GCA_028819775.1 Gammaproteobacteria bacterium
GCCACGGGGCTTAAGCTCGCCGTCATGGGCGGCGTCACGTTCACCGTCGACGGCAAGCGGGTGAATTTCCCGGACACGACGATCTACAAGGGCATGATGTTCTCGGACGTGCCGAACCTCGTCCAGACCTTCGGCTACATCAACGCCTCGTGGACGCTCCGGGCCGACCTCACCGCCCGCTACGTCTGCCGTCTATTGAACCGCATGGCCGCGACGGGAATGCGACAGTGCACACCGCGGCTCAAGGAGGAGGACCGGAACATGCCGCGCCGGGCTTGGATCGACGACTTTTCGTCCGGCTACATGCAACGGTCGATGCACCTGTTCCCCAAACAGGGGGACCGGCATCCCTGGCGACATGCGCAGGACTACGCGGTCGACAAGAAACTCACCCGTGCCCCGATCGAGGACGGCGTCTTGGTACTCGACAACCCCGCCGGCACGCAAACGTCGGGCAACGCGTGGCTTGACGCCTTCCGGCGCGTTCAACGCCCGACGAAGCGCGGCTCCCGCTTCTCGACGAACGCCCGAAACGCCTCCCGGGAGTCCTCGCTGCCGCCCGTTCGGGAGTGGCGTTCGGTCTCCAGTTCGATGTAGTCCTTGAGCGGCATGTTCTCGGCGTTGATGAAGTTCTTCTTCATCTCGCCGATGGCAAGCGGGGCGGACTTCGAGAGCCGCTTGGCGATGGCCTCAACCTCGTCGCGGAAGGTGTCGTCGGGGAAGGTCTTCAACACCAGGCCGATGCGCTCCGCCTCCGTGGCGTCGAACTTCTGAGACATGAAGAAGAGTTCCCGCGCCTTGGTCGAGCCCACGATGCGCGGCAGCAGCCACGGTCCGGCCATGTCACCGGAGATCGCCACACCCAGGAACGCCGAGTTGAACATCGCCCGCTCGGTGGCGTAGCGCAGGTCGCAGGCGCAGGCCCAGCCGAATCCCGCACCGGCGCAGGCGCCGTTGACCGCGGCGATGGTGACCTTCGGCATCTCGTGGAGGAGCGTGGTGATGTGGAAGTACTCGCGCCGGTTGCGTTCCTGGTTCTCCCCGCTCGTTGACGCCTTGAGGTCGACGCCCGGGCAGAACGCGCGGCCGGCCCCGGTGAACAGCACCACGCGGACATCCGGATCCGCCGACACCTCGTTCAGGCACTCGTAGAGTTCCCGCATCAGAGTGGGGGTGATGCCGTTCATGCTCTCCGGCCGGTTCAGGGTGACGGTGGCGAGCGTGCCGTCAACTTCGTAGGTGATCGTGTCGTAGGTCTGGTCGGACATGGTTCCTCTTTGCCAAGTTGCACCTAGCGATAAGCGTATCAGTGAACCAAGCTGCTGACACACCGGTTCCTGCCGTCGATGACCGGCGCCGTGCCGAACGACTATGATTGGGTGACCAGCGTTTGAGGAATCGCCGTGGCAGAACCGACCGTCCCGCTAGCCGAGCGCGTCGAGTACGCATCCAAGGGCTGGCTCGCCGAGGTCGAGCGATTTCTCAAGGATCGAGCCCATATGCTCCCCGAGGCACCGATCAGTTTCGCAACGCAGCTCGACAATCCGCCCCCGCACCTCGCAGACGGTGTCAAAGGGCCGTTCGGCTATACGTTGCGGCTCTCGAAGGCAAAAGTAGCCGTGGAGGCACGACCCGACCCCGAGGCGGATAACCTTCAGCGAGGCGACTACAACACGATCCTGCCTCTCCTGTGGACAGTCCACGACGAGGACAACGAAGCATCCGCCCGCATGGCCCGCGAGCACCGGCTTCTTGTCGGCGACAGATACGCGCCGCCGAACGGCAAGCCACTCGACGATCCCGTCCTCGGGTTGGTGCTCATCGATATGCACAATCACATGGCCCGGCGCACCGTCAACAATCCGGACGTGTTGCACCGCGCCAAGCATCTCGGTCTCGAACGGCACTTGGCCGACCTCGACGACACCGGCTACACCGTATTGGAGAACGCCTTCACCGCCGAGTTCGCGGACGAACTGCGCGCCGAGGCGCACCGCAACCACGACGCCGCGCCGCCGAATACGGGGTTTCGCGCCACGATGCTGCTGCGCCGGGGACGTCTCTGGGAACAGGCGGTGATTCACCCCTGGGTGCTCACGCTCGCCGAATACCTCCTGGGACGCGGCTGCTTGATCTATCAGTCCGACACCATCATCAAAGGACCCGGGCTCGACACGCACCCCGGTCTGCACGCCGACTACGGGGCATCGCGAATCGCCGAGCCGTTCCCGGACTACTGTCTCGAAGCGACCGCCGTGTGGGCGATCGACGACTTCGATGCCGACGCGGGTCCTACCGTGGTCGTGCCGGGCAGTTTCCGGAGACGTCGCCAAGTGCCGCCGGGAACGAGCCGCGAGGACGCGGTCACGATCGAGATGCAGAAGGGTTCCATCGCCTTCTGGCACGGCGCGACCTGGCATGGCGCGATGCCGCGCAAGGCACCCGGGACGAGGACATCGCTGCACAATGCCTATTGCCGTTTTTTCCTGCGGCCGCTGGAGCGGTACGACGACCTCGACCAGGCCATCGTCGACCGGAACCCGCCGGTGTTCTCGACCCTTTGCGGGTTAGACGATGCATTCGGAAAAAGCGGCGACACCGGGGCGGATTTCGAGCGCATGCGCTACACCGCAAGCGCCGGCTACGGGCGAACCGCGTTGGGCTAAGCGGCAAACACCGCGCCGTTGTGGTTTGATGGCGCTCCACCCGACTGCGGAGCACGAGCTCAAGTGATCGTGAGAACCGTCGAAACCCGCCATTGCGATGCCGGGTGGCGCAACTACCACTTCGTCAAGATCACCACGGAAGACGGCGTCGTGGGTTGGAGCGAATACGACGAGCACCAAGGGGCCATCGGTGTAACCGCCGTCGTCGAACGGCTTGCCGGCATGGTGGTCGGCGAGCGGGTCCACGACATCGAACGCACGTACGCACGGCTGCATGCCAGGGCCCGGCAGTCGATGTCCGGCGTCATGGCCATGGGCATCGGCGCCATCGAGAACGCGCTCCTGGACGCCAAGGCCAAGACCCTGGGCGTGCCCTGCCACGACCTCTTGGGGGGGAAGGTACGGGACGCAATTCGGGTCTACTGGTCGCACTGCGGCACTTGGCGCATCTCCCGGCCGGACTTCTATCCACCCGCGGTCACCGATCTGGGCGGCATCCGGGCGTTGGGCGAGGAAGTCCGCGAGCGCGGCTTCACGGCGCTCAAGACCAATGTCTTCGACTACAGCGGCGAGCGCGTGCGCGGGTGGTCGCCGGGCTTCGGCTACCCCTATGCACCGGACCAGAATGTCGACCGCCACGTGCTCAAGCAACTCAGAGCCCATCTCGACGCTTTCCGGGACGGCGCCGGACCGGACATGGACATCCTCTTAGACCTCAACTACAACGCCAAGCCCGAGGGCTATCTGCGCATCCTGCGTTCCATCGCCGACTTCGACCTGTTCTGGGCCGAGATCGACACGCCCCACGCCGAGGCGCTTGCGGACGTCCGCCGGGCCAGCCCACATACGATCAGTTA
>JAPPKV010000180.1 GCA_028819775.1 Gammaproteobacteria bacterium
CCCGGACCGCTTGACGGCGTCAGGATCATCGACTTCACGACCATGATCGCGGGCCCCTACGGCACCATGATCCTGGCTGACCAGGGTGCCGACGTGATCAAGGTCGAAGCTCCCGCGCGTAGCGACCACGCGCGCCGCGCGGGCTACGGCCAGCGTTACTTCACGGCGGCGTTCGTCAACAACAACCGGAACAAACGGTCGATCTCGGTGGACGCCAAGTCGCCTGAGGGTCGCCAGGTCGTACTGGACCTCGCGCGCACCGCCGATGTGTTCGTGCAGAACTACCGTCCCGGGGTCATGGCGCGGCTTGGGCTCGACTACGACGATCTCAGGGCCCTCAAGCCGGATCTGATCTACGTGTCCATGAGCGGTTGGGGCGAGCGCGGCCCCTACGCCCACAAGCCGGTCTACGACCCCATCATCCAGGCGCTGTCTGGCTTAGCCAGCGTGCAGGCGGGTTCCGACCATGACCGTCCCCGGCTGATCCGGACGGTTCTGCCCGACAAGCTCACCGGTGTCACGGCCGCCCAAGCGGTTTCGGCGGCGCTGTTCAGCCGCGAGCGCACGGGAGTCGGCCAGCACATCCGGCTGTCCATGCTGGATTCCGTCGTCGCCTTCCTCTGGTCGACGGACATGGGCAGCCAGACCTTCGTCGGCAAGGAGGTCGACGTCGCCCATGCGGCCACCTTCATCGATCTCATCTACGAGACGGCGAGCGGCTACATCAGCGTGTCGGTCATGGCCAACGACCAGTGGCAGGGCCTGTGCCACGCCCTCGGCCACCCCGAGTGGCTCGACGATGAACGCTTCAAGACACCGGCGGGGCGAGACCGCCACGCCAACGAGCGCTTGGAACTGACCCAGGAGGCACTTCTCGAGAAAACGGCGGAGGAATGGCTCGAAGTCTTGGAAGCGGCAGGCGTACCTTGTGCCCCGGTGCTAACCCGGGCCGAGATGGTCCGCCACGCCCAGGTGGGCGCCAGCGGCATCGTGATCGAGACCGATCATCCCCATGCCGGCCGTCTTCGCCAGGCACGAAATGCGGCGCGTTTCGCGGTTACGGTTCCCGAAATCCGCCACGGCGCGCCGCACCTGGGCGAGCACACGATGGACATCCTCGAGGATCTTGGCTACGGAGTGGATCAACGCCAAGCGTTGCTCGCGAACGGAGTCGTGAGCGCACCGCCGGTTGGCTAACCGATCCCCACTCAGTGGAGCGGACACCCCCGGCCGGCTTCCTCCACCAGCCTCGAACGCAGGGCGGATTCCTGCCGCTGGAGACCCAGGCGCTGGTTGCTGAAGGCGCTGGTTGCTGAAGGCAGCTGGCGCAACGCAAGTACGTTACGATGTAGAAGCCGTGCACACGGTCCTCAGTAGGCTAGAGTCCGGAGCTACGGCAAGGTCATGCCTTGAAGGGATCACATGGCTCAAGCAAGGTGCAGTCGAAGCGCCCCGGTCGAAGCAACGGCGGTTGAAGGGGATCAATTCCACGTTCGGGCCATGGGCCTAAGGATTACCGCGAATGACCTGCACCAACGCTTCGATGAGATGGTATCCGTGGCCGGGCATGAACGGGTCGAATGCCACCGGCCTGCGGGATACATGGTGTCAGTGGTCACTCTGCGCGCCTTCGCCACCGAATGCGCGTTGAAGGCGCTCGCAGCCAGGAGGCTCCGAGATCGTGGTTGATGCGGTCAATGCTGATCGAGCCATCGCGAAGGTCCACCAGTCGCCCACGTTCCGGTTCGATCTTCTGAAGGCGCGCCCTGCCATTTCCGATTTCATCATCCGATGCGCGGAGATGTGGGAAGCCACCGAAGGCGGCGAACTGGGCAACTGATTGGTCGGGGGTGCAGCTACCGACCCTTTCGCCCGCTGCGGTCCTTGGGAGGGAATTCGGGTTGAGGAGCTGCGGTGGCTGTGTTCGCCACGGCGAGAGGGCGACCGCCGACCTCTCAGGGCTATCGCCACAGTTCAAACTACAACTCTTCGTCCGGGAGATCTCGGAACCCCTCCAACTCATCGATAGCACCCGCCCGCATCGACTGGAATTTCGCATATGCATCGAGATCGAAGGTGCGTGCCGACAACACTCACGCGTGGGAACGGCCACGCGGAAGTCCTCAAGGGCAGTGTTTCGGCGCAGTTCGGATCTGAGCACTGGTGCGTAGTTGACTGTAAGCTCCAGTTCCCGCGTGGCGTTATCGCGGTACCCGCTGAAGATTGGAATCAGCACTAGGTCACCGTCCGCTCGTGCGAGAAACGTCCGTGCTAGGGGAACGCCCACGTAGCATTTTCCGCTCGACAGAGAAACCTCGACGAACTTGGCATTCTCGATAGCCTCGTCAACGACGAGCCCGATGTGGTCACCACTCTCTAAGGCCGTTTGGCGCCGAGCGTCTAGGCGGTTCACGAAGGGATTCATGGCGAGAGCAAGACCCCAACCGAGCATCACGCTTGCCACTGCAGTTCCGGAGTATTCGATTGGGAACGCCGCTTGCCATATCCGGCCAACTTGCGGCATGAACCATTCGATGGACACTGCAAATAGGTGGCTCACTGCGAACAACACTGCGCCTGCCACGGCGGACCTGAATACGACGTGGTATCCGCCCGCACTGGTCGCCCGGTCACGCGTTCCGTTGAAACGCGTGATGAAGAGATAACCGCCCAGGGCGGGGATCAGGGGCAATCCAAGCCCCACCGGTCCCGAAACCTCTTAAGGGTAGTTGTCAGTCGGTCTTTTCGCGGGACGGTGCTGCCGGTGGAGGCCCAAACTTCATCTTAGCAGCCCTCTCCAGGCGCTTTTGGAAAGCGCTGCTGGCAGCCATGTCTTTGCCACTTACGTGCAGACCGCCGTTGCGATCCACTCGAACGTTTGGCAAGCCGCTTTCTTTGCTCTTCCCGGCAGATTGGGTGCCTTGCGGTTTCATTCCTCTCCCCACTGGCCGACTAGCCACCATACCTCGGCACGAATGGCAACAATACCACGATGGGCGATGGTCCGTGCCGGCGTACGCTTGACGAGCTTGACGATTGTCGCCGCGCCGAGCGCGGACTGAGCCTTCACTCGTCCCACAACGCGTCCGCGAATTCCTCGATCACGAAGCGGTGCGTCAACATCACGCGCGGCTCGTCCGTCGCGTTGGGTGCGAGAGTGTGCAACAGGCGCATGTCGGTCAGGTAGACGTCGCCGGGTCGCCCGCACAGTTCGACAACGCGGAGCGGGACATCGCCGGCATCGGGGTCTTGCGCCGACCCCGGCTCGGTTAGTAAGCGCTCCCGATCACCGGACTGCTTGGACATCAGGTCCTGGAAGTAGGGCAGCCGCCGCAGCCGTTTCTTGATGTTCTTGGAGCGCACGCGCGAACCGTTGTTCAGGAGGCGATGCGAACCGGCGACCACGAGCGTACCGCCGCCCCTTGGCACGACGTCGCTTAGGAACGTGAAGACCTGGATGCCGACCAGGCAGTTGCTCGGCAGGCGCGGCAGGTCGACGTGCCAGA
>JAPPKV010000236.1 GCA_028819775.1 Gammaproteobacteria bacterium
CGGTGTGGCGACGTCGATTAGGCGGGGCAGTTGCCGGCACGCTAGGGCGAGATGGAGATTCGCGGGACCGCGCCAGATCAGGTAGTCGATGATGCGTGCGCTGTCGTCGGGGATCCGGTCCAGTTCGTCGATGGCCAGTATGCAGCGACGCGAATCCGATCGGATGCCGGCCAGCAGACTGTCGAGATCCAGCATCTCGGTGCTTCTGATCGCTTCGCCGTCGGGCTCCGCCATTTCCCAAGGCACGTCGGCGGCGTAGGTCAGGTGGGCGACAAGCCTTCGCGCATCGTCCTGCTCGTCGACCGAAAGCCAGATGACAAGGTCGCCGCGCTCCTCCGCGCGGCGGCAGCAGTCCGCAAGCAACGTCGTCTTGCCGAATCCGCCCGCACTGACGAGAAGCGTTAGCCGGCGTTGCGCGGGGTCGCAGCGATCCACGAGGCCGGGTCGTTCCAATGCGCCTATGGGAGTCTCCGGCAGGAGGGTTTTCTCGGGGCAAACCCGATAGGTCGTGTTCGATCCGTCGCGTGTGTCGCCTGTCGTGCGGGGCAACCGTTCCGTGTCCTGCGCCATACGCTCCATGGAGTCTATTGGGCAAATGCCATTCGACGCACATCGTAACACTACCGGACCCTCGGCACCGGAGCGGGGAACCGCCACGACTCCGACTCGAAGTGCGGACCGACTCTAAGCTAGCCGTCGACGGAGAGGGGAAGGTTCAGCAGCCGAGAATCTTCGACGGCCTCCCGGCGGTTGGCAACGCCGAGTTTCCGGTAGATCTTCTTGATGTGGTAGCGGACGCCACTGGCCGTCAGGCCGAGCGCCCGGGCGATCTCTGCGTCTTGGGAATCGGCAAGCCGGGCGAGTATCTCCACTTCGCGCTCGGTGAGATCAATTTGACTCTCCTCGTTGCTGCTGCCGCCCGTCGTCGCCACTGTCTCGAGAACCGCTTCCTTCGCCGCGTTCAGTTCCCGAGCGTCCGCATCGAGGCACCGGAGCACGGCCGCTGTGGTCTCGGTCTGCTCGGTCAACGCTCTAAGGAAACCGGTGCGTTGGAATATCCGCAGGTTCTCGATCAGAAACTCCTGCGCTGCGTCCGTAGCGCCGGCCCGCCATGCCACATGCATGCATAGGGCCGCGGCATGGCTCTGCGACCGCGTTAGGCCCTTGTCTCGGGCGTGTGCATGGAACGAGCGGCCGAGAGTCATGGCTGCACCGAAATTCCCCCCGACCGCAGCCGTCAGCAGCCTCACGCGCGCGCTGCAGACCGCCTCCATCTCGCGCCAGCTTTGGTTTTCGGTGTCGACGAGGTCTTCGACTTTCGTCGGCAGCGCCGCTTCCCGCCACAGCCGGTTCGCGTCGTTCACCCGTCCCACCCGGACGAATGCCGACACTCGAAGTGCGGTCAGCCACCGGGCCAAGGACGGCAGACGTCTGTTCGCGGCAAACGCGTCCGCCTCCTGTAAAGTGCTCAACGCTGCAGCGGGCGCCCCCCGTCGCAGGGCAAGTTCGACTTGGATGTCGACGGCAGCCGCGAGTCCGTCCATCCATGTTCTCACGCGCGCAAGCTCGGCAAGGCTGATCGTGCGCCGGCCCGCCGCCTTCAGGCGGTTCGCTTCGAGAGCGCCTTCCGCAGCAAACACGGCGCAGGTCACCTCGGGGCTTTCGTGGCCTGCGAAGTGCTGCTGGATATCCCGCTGTGCCCTGGTCAGCACCGTCTCGGACTCGCGGGTGTCACCCCGCGCGAAAAGGATCGCGCCTTCCAGAGGCCGGGCTTCCAATGCAATGCCCGGGCACGCACCGGCGAGTTCACGCACGCGTTGCGCAGCGACGAGCGCGGCGGCGAGATCGCCCGTCGTGTAGCGGTGCCACGCCTGGCCGTAGAGAAATCCGCCCAGCACGACGGGGTCCAACCCGGGGTCGACGATGGCCCGTTCGACCTCCTTCATGGTGGAACGTACCTGGTGCGAGTCTACCGGCATGCAACCGGCTATCATGGAAGCGCCGCGGAGGATGATCGCGTCGGTTCGAAGTTCGTCGCTGTTGCCGACATGGGTGGGGTCGGCAGGCCTGCGGCCGGCAGGCGTCGAGAGGTCGTCGCCGACCGGTTCGGAAATCCCGTCCCTCAGTGTCGAGGCTACTGCCCGCGCAAGCTCGAGCCGTGGAAACTTGGCTGTCACGTCCTGCGGGAGGACCGCAACGGCTTCTTGCAGTCCCTTTAGTCCATCGACGAAAAGCAGTCGGACGGCCCCGGCGGCTTCGAATATCTCGGCCGCCAGGACACCGTCGTTCGCCGCAATGGCTTGGCGCATGGCGTAGACCGTTTTGCCACGCTTAGCGGCAGCGACTGCAATGCGGCGATGGACCTTGCCGCCTTCCCCAAGCAATCGCAGTTCCATCTCGGCGTAGCGGCGAATGATTGGATGCAGTCTGAAGACCGCGCCTCGTTTCGTCCCCTGCAAGAGGCCGCGCAGGACTCCGATGCGCCGCAGTCGTTCCGTTGCCCCGAACCCGAGAACTTCGTCGGCAAACTCCGCATCCGCCCACTCGAGACACCCGGCCTCGAGCACGAAACGCCGGTCCCCTTCCGCAAGACCGCGCATTAGGCGTGTACCGACCCAGTTCGCAGACAGGTTGGACAGATCGAGTTGACCCGCTTGGGACAGGTTTCTTTGCAGGCAGGCGGCGATCGGCCAGCCCAAGGACTCGTCCCACAGAGCACACAGTCTCTGGCTCGGCAGGATGCCGCCGAAATACGATCCTAGCTCTGAGCGCGTGAACCGAAGCTCGTCGGGTCCCACGGCGATGCCGAGTCCCTCGGCGAGCGTCGTGGCCACATCGATGGACGGGGGCAGATTCCGACAAGCCACTGCGAAGTGGAGATTGGCGGGACCACGCCGAATCAGGTAGTCGACGATGTGCGCGCCGCTTTCGGAAATGCGCTCCAGTTCGTCCAGAGCCAAAACCCAGCGGCTGCCATCCCTTCGAACCCTGGCCATCAGAGCATGGAGATGTTGCGCTTCGGCGTCGACCTCGGGGCTGGCCTCGTGCTCGCCGACGATCCACTCCAGCCCGGCGGCGTGCGCGAGGTGGGCGACTACCCTTGGTCCGTCGTCCTGTTCGTCGACCGAGAGCCACATGACCTTGTCGCCACGACTCTCGGCCCGGCGGCAACACTCCGCCATCAGGGTTGTCTTGCCGAATCCGCCCGGACTCAACAGAACGGTCAGTCTGCGTTGGACAGGATCGAGGCGGTTCGCGAGGCCTGTTCGTTCCAAGGCGTCCCCCGGAGCGTCCGGTATGAATGTCTTCTCCGGGGCGACCCGAAACGGCATTCTCGGTCGTCGGCCTGTTTCGGCGGCGAACCGATCCGCTTCCTTGGGCATCTCTCTCGCAGATCCTGCCTTCCCTGAGAATCACCATCTTAGCGGAAATGGCGGATGCCGGATAGCGTCCGTACTGTCCAACGCGAAGTGAGGGTGAAACGAAAGGCCGATTCCAAGGCGAAG
>JAPPKV010000226.1 GCA_028819775.1 Gammaproteobacteria bacterium
GCTTTGTCAAGGTGGCCCTCGTCGCGCCGCCGGTGGTCATTGCGGATCCGGCAGCGAACGCGCGGGCGATTCTCGACGCGTACGCCGATGCGTCTGACGACGCGGCGATTGTCCTGCAGCCGGAACTTGGGATTACCGGCTACACCTGCGAGGATCTGTTCGCAACGGCGGACCTCCGCAAGGCCGCCCACTCGGCGCTTGCCGAGGCGGCGCGGGCGACCGACGAAAGGGTTCTGGTGGTCGGGGCGCCTTGGTGGTTGCCCGACGGCCGTATTCTGAACTGCGCCTTCGTTTGTCGCGGCGGTCGTGTCCTGGGCGCGGTGCCGAAGATCGCGCAGCCGAATTACGAGGAGTTCTACGAGAAGCGCTGGTTCGCATCTGGTGCCGGGATTGCCATCGATGTCGACGACGAAGCGCTGGGCCGCTTTCCGCTGCGAAACGACTTGGTCTTCAAGCTCGGCGGTACCGCCTTCGGCATCGAGATCTGCGAGGATCTATGGGCGCCGAATCCGCCGAGCGCCGACCTCGCCTTGGCGGGTGCTGAGATCGTACTCAACCTGTCGGCCAGCACGGAACTCGTGGCGAAGGCGGACTATCGCCGGGATCTCGTGCGTACCCAAAGCGCGCGGACCATCTCCGCCTACGTCTACGCGGGTGCCGGACCCACGGAGTCCACCAAGGATGTGGTGTTCGGTGGCCATCTCATCGTCGCGGAGAATGGCTGGCTGCTCGGGGAGTCCACGCGCTTTGAACTCGCGGGTTCGAGCCTGACAGCGGAGATCGACACCCAGCGGCTACGCCATGCGCGGGTGCAGAACACCACCTTTGCCCAGAGCCGGCGACCGTCGCCACCCACGGTGGTTGACGCCGGCGTTCCGCCGACACTCGACCGTCTCGCACGAAGCTACCCAAGGCAGCCGTTCGTGCCGGCGGACGAATCGGAACTCACCGCCCGCGCCCGGGAGATTCTCGCCATCCAAGCGACGGGTCTGGCACGGCGTGTGCGTGCGGCCAAAGCGGAGCGGCTGGTAATCGGGCTGTCCGGCGGGCTCGATTCGAGCCTCGCCTATCTCGTGTGCCTCGATGCCCTCGAACTCTTGAACCTGCCGCCGACCGCGCTCTGCGCGCTGACGATGCCCGGGCCCGGGACCACGGCGCACACCTTGGCGTCTGCGCGAGAGCTTGCCCGCACAACCGAGGTGGAGTTGCGCGAGATTCCCATCGAGTCGGCGGTGGATCAGCACCTCGCGGACATCGCGCACCCGGGGGATGCCGACGTGACGTTCGAGAACGTACAGGCCCGGGAGCGCACGCAGATCCTGTTCGACACCGCCAATCTCATGGGTGGCATCGTGGTCGGCACCGGCGACCTCTCGGAACTCGCCTTGGGGTGGTGCACGTTCAACGCGGACCAGATGGCGAGCTACAACGTCAACGCCGGGGTTCCCAAGACGCTTATCGCCTACCTCGTTCGGTGGTATGCGCGACATCGCGCCCACGACGAGTTGCGGGCCGTCCTCGAGCGCGTCCTCGACACGCCGATCACCCCCGAGCTCATTCCGTCGGTAGACGGCGAGATAAGCCAGGAAACCGAGGCCATCATCGGACCCTACGAACTCCACGACTTCTTCCTGTACCACTTCCTACGCAACGGCGCGGGGGCCACGAAGATCTTCGTGTTGGCGTGTCGTGCCTTTGACGGATCCTATGCGCCGCGCGAGATCAAGCATTGGCTCAGAGTCTTTTTTGGGCGATTCTTCGCCCAGCAATTCAAACGAACCACCCTGCCGCCCGGACCGAAGGTCGGTACCGTCAGCCTGTCCCCGAGGGGCGACTGGCGGATGCCGGACGAGGCCAGCGCCGGGGCACTACTGGCCGCAATCGACGAGATCGAAATTAACTGATTGGAGAGAAAACAATGTCGAAGCGGTTGCTAATTACGATGGCTACGCTGGCGGCGACGGTGTCCGCCGCCCAGGACGTGCCGTATTGCGGCGACGAGGGAGTTTGGCTGCAGATCTTGGGTTCCGGTGGATCGGACATCACCGATCAGCGTAGCGCGGCGAGCTACTTGGTATGGAATGGTGAACATGCCCGGCTTATGATCGACACGGGCTCGGGGTCCGCGTTGCGCTTCGACGAGGCGGGCGCGGATATCGCCGACCTCGACGCCATCGTCTTCACGCGCCTGCAGGCCTACAACACCGTGGACCTGCCGAGCCTCCTTGAAGGATCGCTCCGAACCGATCGCAAACGAGTGTTGCCCATCCTCGGGCCTGCCGATCCGAACGGCGAGTCGACCAGCGCCTTCATTGATCGGCTCATTGGGCCGGAAGGCGCCTACCCCTACCTTTCCCGCTTTCTAGGCGTCGACTCGCCGGGTGGCTTTCGCGTCAGCGTACGCGACGTCACGTCCATCGGGACACGTCGCTGGGCGGAATTCGGCACGGACAATATCAAGCTGGCGGCGATTCCCGTCCACCACGGCGGCTTGCCGGCGCTCGCTTGGCGGGTTGAAATCGACGGTATCTCGTTGGTGTTCGCGGGGGGATTCAGCAACCAGAAGGGCACGGTCGCCCGGTTCGCGCAGAACGCCGATGCGCTCGTCGTCCACCATGCCGTTTCCGAGTCGGCGCGGGGCAGGATCCTGGACCTCTATTCCAGACCGTCGGATCTTGGTCGGATTGCGACGGCCGCCAACGCGCGCAGCTTGGTTCTCGGCCATCGGACCTCTCGCACACTGGGCATGGAGACCATCCACATGGCCAAGATCGAGGAACATTACTCGGGACCCTACTACTTTGCAGACGAGTTGCAGTGCTGGGGCTGGTGACCGCGCGCCTAGCGAACGGGCTTGCCCGCTCCGCGCCCACCGCCCCGACGAAGGATCCAAGCGGTATGATGGAGTCCTCTCCTTGGGTGGAATGGTGAATGGGTAAGGGCGACATCCGCACGCGGCGCGGCAAGATCGTAAGGGGAACCTACGGTAACAAGCGGCGTCGGAAGCGGAAGAAGGCCAACGACACGAAGAAGTGAGCTCGGGCTCCCAGGGTGCTGCATCGTACCCGGAGCGCTGCCGACCGCGATGGCATTCGTACTATGCTTGCCGCTTCGACTCGCGGAGCAACCCCATGGCGCTCGACATCGCAACGTGCGACCACCTCCTTTCCACGACCCGTGCCGTTCGCAAGCGCCTTGACCTGTCGCGACCGGTACCGCGCGAAGTCGTCGACGAGTGTCTTGAACTCGCCATCCAGGCGCCCACGGGGTCCAACAGCCAGAACTGGCGTTGGGTCGTCGTGGACGACGCGGGGAAACGCCAAGCCTTGGCGAATCTCTATCGCCGCGGTGGAGAAGCCTATCTGACGGGTGCCAGCGAGCGGGCGGACGCGTCGGGCGATGCGCAAACCGCTCGCGTGTTCAGTTCCGCGCTGTACCTGATGGAGCACCTGCACGAAGTGCCGGTGCATGTGATTCCCTGCCTGGTTGGTCGACCGGGCG
>JAPPKV010000006.1 GCA_028819775.1 Gammaproteobacteria bacterium
GACCAACGAGGTGGGCCGGTGTTCGCACCTGATGCCGGCGTTCTGCGTCATCGCCTGCGAGACGGGTCGGGATCTCGCCTTGATCGACATCGGAGCCGGGGCGGGACTGAACCTGTTGTGGAACCGGTTCGACTACCGCTACTCCAACGGCGCCGCCTTCGGTTCCGGTCGATCTCCCGTGGTTATTGCGTGCGAAAGCCGGGGCGAGATGCCGTCGTTGCCGTCAAGTTTCCCTGCAGTGTCCTTTTCCGCGGGCGTGGATCTCAATCCGATCGACCTCGCGGACGACGAGCAATACCGATGGCTCGAAGCATTGATCTGGCCTGAGCATGCGGATCGAACCGCACTGCTCGCAAGCGCACGGGAGGTGTGGCTCAAGCAACCGCCGCGCGTGGAGGCGGGGGATGCGCTCGAGTGGCTGCCGGAGCTCGTCGCCGAAGCCCCGGCCGATGCGGCGCTTTGCGTGTTCCATTGCCACGCGTTGAACCAGTTTCCTGTGCTTGCGCGAGAGTCCTTCACCGGCCTGCTGCGCTCGGCAGCCCAGGCACGTCCGCTATTCCACGTCTCCTCGGAGGGCGAGCGCCTTGTGGTAGCCCGCCTGGAAGGTGGCCGTTCAACCCGGTTGCTGTCCGTACTACGCAACGCGCACGGTCGTTGGATCCAGTGGTAGCCTGACGTCCGAGCCGTCTACGATAAAGGGATTCTATGGAACTACGCCCCAATCGGGTCCGCCGCAGACTAGAAGCCGGTGAACCCGCGTTCGTCGTCGGCGGCGTCACGCACGCGGACGATATCGACGCTCTTGGCCCGATCGGCTTCGACGGCATCTGGCTCGAAGGCGAGCACGGCGGCGTCGATGCTGCCGATCTCGGCAACCTCACCCGGGCCTGCGACATCTGGGGGATGACCTCCCTGGTTCGCGTCAACCGCAACGACCAAGGCCTCATCTACCGCACCTTGGATCGGGGTGCGCAGGCCATCGTCGTCCCCCATGTCGACACCCGCGCGGACGCCGAGAACGTGGTTGCGGGCGGCAAGTTCCCGCCGCTCGGCAAGCGCGGTCTGTTCGTCAGCCGTCAAGGCTACGGCGTCGGCGACTACCTGGCCCGCGCCAACGACGAAACGCTCCTGATCGCGCTCATCGAGGACATCGAGGCGTGGCGGAATCTCGACGAGATCCTCGAAGTCGAGGGTATCGGCGTGTTCTTCGTCGCGCCGTCGGACTTCGCGGCGTCGATGGGCCACATCGGCAACATCGGCCACCCCGACGTCCAGGAGAAGATCGAGGACTCGCTACGCCGCATCGTCGCCGCTGGCCGGACCGCCGGTACGCTGTGCATGAACGACAACGTTCAGCACTTTGCAGAGATTGGCGTCAGGTGTTTCTTCACGTCGACGGGGCCTTGGGTGGCCGCCGGTGCGAGGGCTTTCAAGGCGAACGCGTTGAGAGGAGTTCGCTAGCGTTCGATCGCTCGTTAGTCTCAGAGGAGCCGAGTCATCATATGACGGACGTGATCCTGTCCGCCGAGGAATACAGCTAGGACGCGGACCATTTGGTTCGCCTCGTCGACATCGAACCAGTAGATACCGCGGTCGATGGCCAGGTGCCTCAAGCCGGGGAGGATGTCGTCGTGACGTTCGCCTCGATAGGGCGCGATTGCGATGCGTTCCGCTGCGGCGCGGATCTCCAAGACTCGGGTCCCGGCCCGTTCGAACGCGGTTGGCAGACTCTCTCCGAAGTTGAGGTAGCTTCGCAGGAGATGATCAAATAGCAACTCGAAGTCGCGTTCGGCGTCGTCAGAAAACTCAAGGCGGAATGCCATGCGTACGGCGTTTGTTGTCTAACATCTCCGCCAGCCGTTCGTCCATGCATTCGCCACTGACGAACGCGCCTTCGCGCCGCCGAGAAAGCAACTCCCTTAGTGCAGCAACATCCAGCTCTTCGGCATCCGTTCGCTGACGCAGCAGGTCGACGCCTCTCTGCAAGACGGCACTCAAGCTCGCGTATCTGCCAGCCTCAACGAGTGCCCTAGCGAAGGCGTGCTGCTCATCGGTGAGAGAGATTGAGGACTTGACCGTCACGGAAACCTCCTGCGAGCCACGGTACTACTCCGTAGCACCATGGTCAACGCTTGGAGGTGTCATTCTGACGCAACTTCGTGCCGACCGCGCTCTTGTAGTGCAGCCGGTCGAACAGCACCTCGTCGCACTCCCAGGCTTCGGCGATGGCACGGATCACGGCGAGGCAGATGTCCGAATCACCCGCGACTTCATCCACCCATAGGTGAGCGTCGTTTGCGACGACACACTCCAGCGCATCGCTAAGGCACGTCACGACGATCCGTGTCGAGTTCGACCGCAGACGCCAGCGACATCCGGCGTCGAGGACATCGAGTACGGGATCGGCGAGCCGGACATCGTCGGGCCAGTCGGGTGTCTCGAGCAGCGCCAGAGCATCGCCCGCGTCGAGTCGAGACACGTCGCCGCTGGGTAACGTGAATCGACGATTTGGGCTCACGCTGACATAGCCTTCGGCGGATCCGCCCTTCTCTCGTTGCCCATTCCAAGCGTGCGCGATGAACAAATCGGGGTGCTTGTTTCGACGATAGGTCGGACGACGGACGGTACCGGTGAGCGTTGCGTGGCTGTCGTTGAACGCGGCGGCAAGGTCGTTGCGGTGCACGGCCTCGACTTGCTCAAGGTCGGGAGTCGGCCCGTTTGGCAGATCGCTGGTGGCTACCCGCCACGCCAGTGCGCGCCAGCCGAGCGTGAATCCGCTGTCCAGCCAGAAAGCTTCGTCGTCGAAGGTCACCGCCATGTCGTAGCCAGCCTCCCGCATCGAGCGAACCGCGTCCACGTACGCGGGTGCCAATACGTCCTCGTGGGTACCGGTGTCTGAGTCCAGCACCTCGCCGTTGAATCCGCACGCCCGGACCAGGGCCGCTCCGATCCGCAGCGCAAGGTCGTAGGCGTTCACGGCACCCACCAGCCTTTCGGCTCCGTTTTCACGGATGAACGCCGCACGCGACACCTGCCAGTCGGCGTGGCTGTCGGCCAGCCGTCCCGCCCGCCACTCCTGTCGGCTCGGATGATCCTCGGCTTCGAACAGGCTGTAGATCGCCGGCGCGTCTGCGGTGCGGTCGGGCGCCGCTAGGCGCAGGACGCGTCTGCTGAAGGCATCGTCCCGGGACGGACGGTTCTCGTGCAGGAAGTGCTCGGTCATCTTCGCATTTCTCCTCTTGAGTGCCGATCGGGCGTCGTGCAGGCGTTTCTTGATCGTCGTAAGCGGCAGTCCGAGGAACGCCGCCACGTCGGGTCCCGACATGTCGCTCATGTAGTACAGCGTGACCGCCTCGCGCTGCGCCGCGGGCAGCGCTGCCACGGCACGCTGGACACAGGTGCCTATCTCCTCGACGGCCCTGGCCTCGTCGGGTGTTTCGCCGTCGTCGATCAGACTGTCGTCCCCCGGAAACACAAGCTCGGCGTGCCGTCGCCGC
>JAPPKV010000224.1 GCA_028819775.1 Gammaproteobacteria bacterium
TCTCCTCGCGCTTTTCGGCCGTGACGATGATCTCCTCGATATAGGCCTCGTCGCGCGCGTCTTCCGCTGCGGCGCCCGCCGAACAGACGCCCACGACCGTGCCGAGTAGCACGGTTGCAAGACAACCCCCGGGCCTTTGCCCCGTATCGGTTGCTCGCGCGACGCCCCTCCCCAGTTCTTTTCTAGTTGCGTACCACATGTGGTGTCCCCTCCTCAGTACGGCTGCACTTGCGTTGTTCTACGTCGGTCCGACTCCAGGTTCCGAATCGCAGCGCGGAGCATACCACTCAACGTCCGGCCTTTTGGGTGTCAGGGCGTCCCTTGCGCGTTGGCTGCATGGGCCTGCATGGGCAGCGGACCGCCCGTGATCACCCTCGGTACGGCAAAATAGAGGGTCTCGGGTTGCCCGGCGCCCAGTTCAAGCCCTTCCCGGAAAGGCGGGAAAGCATGGGTCGGTCGTACGGCACCTGTTGCGCCATCAGGAACATGAGATGAGAGCAATGGTCCGCCGTTTCCTGGCGTCCACGATGGCCGGCATCCTCGGCCTCGTCGCGGCCTGGGCGGTGGTCGGCGAGGAGTCCTACTCGCCACCCGTCGCGCGGGATTTCCCGGACAACGTGTACTGGGGGGACACCCACCTGCACACGAACATGTCCGTCGACGCGAACGGCATGGGCAACCGGCAACTATCGCCGGACGACGCCTACCGGTTTGCCAAGGGCGAGTCCGTGCGCGCCCACAACGGCCAGCAGGTGCGGCTCGCGCGCCCGCTCGACTTTCTCGTGATCTCCGACCACGCGGTGAATCTCGGCGTGATGCCGCGCATGCAGGCCCGCGATCCGATCCTGCTCGCCACCGAGGTCGGCCAGAGGTGGCGCGAGATCTGGGACGAGGCCGATTGGTCGCCGGGGGCGGCGCTCCACGCCGATTCGCGGGAGGAGTGGCGCACCGCGATGTGGCGATTCGGCGTCGGGTCGGGTGCCCAGCAAGCGTTCTTCTGGCGGGCTTGGTCGACCGACTACGTCGCCGACGAGACATTCCGCCGCTCCGTATGGGACGAGGTCTGCGCCAACGCGCAACGACACTACCAACCCGGCACCTTCACGTCCTTCATCGGCTACGAGTGGACGCCGGCAACCGGCGATCCGAAGTCGCCGAACTTCCATCGCAACGTCATCTTCGAAGGCGGACCCGCGCTCGCCTGCCAACTGCTGCCGTTCTCCATCCAGGACAGCAACAACGTCGAGGACCTCTGGGCGCATCTCGAGCGCTACGAGCGTGAGACCGGGGGCAAGGTGCTCGCGATCCCCCACAACGGCAACCTGTCCAACGGACGGATGTTCCTGCCCGAGGATTTCGACGGCAACCCCATCGACGCGGAATACGCACGAGTGCGCAAGCGCTGGGAGCCCATCTACGAGATGACGCAGATCAAGGGCGATGCGGAGACGCACCCGGTGCTGTCGCCCAACGACGAGTTCGCGGACTTCGAGACCTGGCCGCTTCACGAACGTCCCCACAGACTTCCCGTGGACGAGCGACCGGGCGACTTCGCCGACAAGAAGCGCCACGAGTACGCACGCTCGGCGCTCCTGGTGGGACTGGAGGCGAAGGCTCGGCTCGGCGTCAATCCGTTCAAGTTCGGCATGATCGGCGCGACCGACGCCCATACAGGGCTCGCGACGGCCGACGAGGACAACTGGTGGGGCAAGCACACCATGGTCGAGGTCAACCCGTACCGCGCCGTGGTGACCTGGCACTACGCCGCGGGCGGCTACGCGGCCGTGTGGGCGCACGAGAACACCCGCGCCTCCATCTTCGCGGCCATGCAGCGCCGGGAGGTCTTTGCCACCACCGGGCCGAGGATGGTGGTGCGGTTCTTCGCCGGCTTCGACTTCGCCGAGGCCGACGCCGACAGTGCCGACCTGGCTGCGAGGGGCTATGCCAAGGGCGTGCCGATGGGCGGCGATCTGACCGCGGCACCCGGGGGGCAGCCGCCAGGATTCCTGATCCGAGCGGTCAAGGATCCGGACGCCGCCAACCTCGACCGCGTCCAGGTGGTCAAGGGCTGGCGGGACGCGGACGGCGACATCCACGAACGCGTCTACGATGCGGCACTCTCCGACGGTCGCCGCGCCGACCCGCATGGCAAGGTGGCCCCCGTCGGCAATACCGTCGACGGCACCCGCTACGACAACTCGATCGGCGACCCCGAACTGGTCACGGTCTGGTACGACCCGGATTTCGATCGCGAGGCGCTCGCGTTCTACTACGTGCGTGTGCTCCAGATCCCCACGCCGCGCTGGACGGCGTACGACGCGGCCTTCTACGGGCTCGACGAACTGCCCGAGCACGCGCCGATGGCGATCCAGGAACGCGCCTACACGTCACCAATCTGGTATACGCCCTAGGCCCTGACCGATGAACGCCACATCTAAAGGCGTGACACGCACGGGCCTGGAGGCCGGTTCGAAGCCGGTCCTGTTGAGCGGCGGCAATCCGCAGATCGCGAAGGCCGACGGCGACGCACCTGTTCAGGCCTACATCACGGCCATGCCGGAATGGAAACAAGGCATCGGGCGTCGGCTCGATGCGCTGATTGTCGCCACTGTGCCCGACGTCAAGAAGTGCATCCGGTGGAACTCTCCTTTCTACGGCGTCGAGGACCGGGGCTGGTTCCTGAGCTACCACGTCTTCACCCGCTACGTGAAGGTGACTTTCTTCAAGGGGTCGTCGCTACGCCCCTTGCCACCAGGACGCAGCATGGGCAAGGACCAGGACTCGCGTTGGATCGACATCCACGAGGATGATCTGGACGAGGCACGGATGTCGAGCTGGATCCAACAAGCGGCGGCCCTGCCCGGCTGGGACCTGCGCTAACGCGAGCATGCGTGACGCGTGGCAAGCTGACTCGAGCGGACGATCTGCACGAGGTCACCGTTGGACTCAAACAGCGGTGGTCCGAAGAGAACGACCGCTCCGCAGGCGTGGACGCGCGACTATCTGCATGCGCGAGCGGGAGTTCCTCGACACGAACGCGCTGATACACGCGCATGACCGGCGGATCCACGAAAACGCGTTCTTGCACAGGACCGCTGGCTCGCCGAGCGGCGCGCTGCTCAAAGAGTCTAGGAAGCTCCGCCCCAGACCGACGAGCCGTAGGGGACGGGCTTGTCCCGTCCGGGCCGACCGAACCGAGGCCGTAAACTGCTCGAACGCGGGCGAGGACAAGCCTCGCCCCTACGAAACTCTGCACAACTTCCAACGAGACGGGCGGGGGCGCGCCATTCGGGCGCGATAGCCCGCCCCTACGGCGTGTCGCCGGGGATGGGCTCGATGCGGCGCAGGAAGTCGGCCTCGTCGCGGCAGGCCAGCGCCGCGCCGATCAAGTCCCGCATCGGGATCGCGGTAACAAGGTCGGCTCTGGCGGCGAGTTTCTTGGAGATGGCGATGTCGCGGGCGGCCAGGGTCTCCGTCAGCATTTCG
>JAPPKV010000286.1 GCA_028819775.1 Gammaproteobacteria bacterium
TCGGCGGGCGGCCGCGGCGCTTCGGCGCCGCCTGCTCGACCTTCGCCTTCGGCGGGCGGCCGCGGCGCTTCGGCGCCGCCTGCTCGACCTTCGCCTTCGGCGGGCGGCCGCGGCGCTTCGGCGCCGCCTGCTCGACCTTCGCCTTCGGCGGACGGCCTCGGCGTTTCGGCGCCGCCTGTTCGACCTTCGCCTTCGGCGGGCGGCCGCGGCGTTTTGGCGGAGTTGCCTTCGCCGCCTGCTTAGGCGGCCTTCCTCTACGCTTCTTCGCGGGCCCACCCGTTCCCGTTCCGTCGCCTCTTGCCGCAGCATCCATCGCACGTTCTCCCAGAACCACCGGAGGTCACAACCGAATAATATTTGATCAAGAAAAAATGTCCAGCATCGAAACGAGCGCTCGATCTGATGGGACTTGATTTCCTACTCGTTTAACGCTTCGGCGATCGCCCGCCTTATTTCGGCAACACTCCTCGCACCATTGATCCGCGCGTACCGAACACCCAGCGCGGTTGCCCCCTCTTCATAGAAACGTGTCAAAGGGCGGGTTTCTTCGTGATAGACACGCAGCCTTTCGCGAATCGTCTCTTCCTTGTCGTCGTCCCTTTGGGTCAACGGTTCGCCGGTGTCGTCATCCACACCCGGCGTCGCCGGTGGATTGAACCTGACGTGATAGGTGCGACCGCTCTTCTCGTGAACTCGCCGACCTGACAAGCGTTCCACGACAACGTCATCGGGTACGTCGATTTCCAAGACTTCATCGATGCCGATCTCTCCTTCGACCACCGCCTCCGCCTGGGCAACGGTCCTCGGGAAACCATCGAATAGAAACCCGTTTCGGCAATCCGGCGAGTCGATGCGCTGCTTGACCAGGTCCACGATAAGCTTGTCGTCGACCAGCTCTCCAGCATCCATTACCGCCTTCACTCGCCGGCCAAGCGGAGTTCCCGCAGCCACGGCTGCTCTCAACATCTCTCCGGTCGATATCTGAACGATGCCGAAGGTCTCGCAAATGAATGTCGCCTGGGTCCCTTTGCCGGCCCCCGGCGGGCCAAGCAGAATGATCTTCATCGGTCAATTGGTCCTGCGAACAGCCACCCACGACCGTAGCACGGGCGAGCCGGAGTCACAGGGTGCGGACACGTCTTACATCATGAACATCGGGGACGCGGCGGATGTTGTCGATTGCGCTCGCAAGCTGGGCAAGGTCGTTCACGTGGAGTTCCAGCGACAGCGTCGCGCTGTTGCCCGGTATCTCGGCACGTGCATTCGTCGCCACGACGGAAATGGACAGTTCGGCGATGGCTGCCGCCACATCACGAAGCAGGCCGTCGCGGTCTTTTCCCTTTATGACGATGCCCTGGAATGTTCCCGTATCTGCGTCCGGTTCGCCTGGCAGCGTTGCTTCCCCCGATGATTTGGACACCAGCTTCAGCAGATCGATGACGAGTTGGTCTCCAACCCCGACGGCCAGCATCAAGGTATCTTCGCTGTCGTAGCCTGCCCGGGCGGCCAGGTCGGCGAAGTCGTCCGTGAAGCCAAGGCGAGCCGCACTTTCCTCCAGCAATGCACGGCCGGCACTTACGTTCGACTCCGTCAGTTGGTTCCTGAACCAGGACTGCACCTTCGAACGGGCACGCGACGTGTTCACATAACCCAGCGCGGGATTCAGCCAATCGCGTCGAGGTTCCTCGGTGTCCCCCGTTTCGATCTCGACGCACTCGCCGGTATTCAGCTGACGATTGAGCGGAACCCGCCGACCGTCGACCCTCGCGCCACGACAACGGTGTCCGATCTCGGTGTGGATGCGGTACGCGAAATCCACCGGCGTCGCGTTGGGAGACAGATCCAAAACATGCCCCTGGGGCGTCGTCACAAATACGCGATCGTGATTGAGTTGTTCGCCGTTGACGCGCAGACCAAGGTCGTCGTGCCACTCCAATACGCTGCGCAACCAGTCCATCTTCCTGGATTGCAACGCACCTTCGCTGCCGTCTTTGTATGCCCAGTGCGAACACACGCCGAGTTCCGCTTCGTCGTGCATTTCCCGGGTTCGGATTTGTACCTCCAGCGTCTTTCCCACTGGTCCAATGACTGCCGTGTGGATGGAGCGATAGCCATTCTCCTTCGGATTCGCGATGTAGTCGTCGAACTCCGTCGGAATGTGTGGCCAGGATGTGTGCACGACACCGAGAACGCCGTAGCACGCGTCGATGCGGTCAACGAGTACCCGCACGGCCTGGACATCGTAGACCTCCGAAAAGTCGATGGACTTGTGGCTCATCTTGCGCCAGATGCTATAGATGTGCTTCGCCCTGCCATGTACCTCCGCATCGATCCCCTTCGCCGCGAGTCGAAACTCCAGGTCCTGACGAATGGCCTCGATCTGCCGTTCGCGTTCCTCGCGCCGACCATCGAGCTTCGACGCGACTTCCGCGTAGTCGTTGGGAAACAAATACCGGAACGCGAGATCTTCCAGCGTCCACTTCAGCTGCCAAATGCCAAGCCTGCCGGCAAGCGGCGCGAAAAACTCCATGGCCTCCGTCGCAATCGTCCGCCGGGTTGCTTCTTGTGCGTGTTTCGCATCGCTAAGCACCACGACTCGTTCGGCCAGCTTGATGACGGCGACGCGTGGATCGTCGATCAACGCGATCAGCAAATGGCGGACATTATCCGTCTGGCTCTTCGACTCGCTGGATAGAACTGCCGAGTCATTGTGGGCGAGCACATCCGTGGAGGAGAGTTTGAGAACGGCTGCGACAAGAACGCCGACATCCCGGGGCAGCGCATCGAGATCGATCTCCCCGCGCTCCACGGCGAATAGGGTCATCCCCGCCATGGCGGTGACGCTGTCCATCTTGAGGCCGATCAGCAATTCCACCAGTTCCAAGCCGAGCCTTCGCGACTCCTCGCGGGAAATCAGATCCAACAGCGCGCCGGCCCGTCGCCGGCTTTGTGACGAGAACCCCGACGCCTGATCGAGCCAGGCGTCGAGGTCCGGTTCGCCGTCCGGCATTCGTGGAAGTTCCCGTCTGATGCTGACCATCGTCGTTCCCGGTAGGTCCGTCAGTTAAGGCAGTTGAGCCATGGTTTCCCGATCACCCGTCGGGTGCCGCGCAGCCGAAAAAAGACGCCTCGTCACCAGCGGTTTGCCGCCTAGGCGCACCGCGATGGCACGACGCAGAATCTGCTTCGCGCCCCGCAGAACGGCCCCGTCCCGATATTCCCCGGCGTTCATGGCGGCAATCTGCGCACCGTCGAACAACTCCTCCGGTGACGTTCCGTGCTTGTCGACCTCCCGAAACCCCTCGCCGTCGACGACGCGGTACAAGCGTCCCGGTTCGATGGGCCGGCCGTTGGCGACATCGACATCGAAGGCGATGCCATAGCCCAGTTCATCCAGCAGTCGCCGTTCGAAGGTTCGTAGGATCGGCTCGAGTTCATCGAAGCCGCGCCTCTTCCCACCGCCGGTCGACGGGTGATGG
>JAPPKV010000073.1:0-2259 GCA_028819775.1 Gammaproteobacteria bacterium
GCAAACGCGGTAGGGACGCCCTTCGAGTCTCCCCAATCCTGGGGACGCGAGACGTGTCGTGGTTGGCGTAGTGTGGGCCTCGTCGTTCCTCGATGGAGAAGCCGCGATGAATGACCGAGACCATATGCAACCGCCGAAGCAACGGCGGATTGGATGCGTCGCGGCCGCCCTGGCCGCATTCCTGGTGGCGGGACCGACTTACGCGGCCGAGGCGAACGACGGCAATGGCGACGACGAGACCGACGATGTCGAGACGCTCGTGGTCACCGGAACGCGGTTGGACCGCCAGATCAGCGGCGCGCCGGTCCATGTCATCACCCGCGAGGAGATGGCGGCGCGGGGCATCGCCTCGATCGAGGATGCCGTGCGCTCGCTGCCGCAGAACTTCAGCGAGGTCAACGCCGCCGCCACGCTCGACAACTCGCTGAACTCGGTGGGCACGATCGGCCAGTCGTCCGTCGACCTTCGGGCACTCGGGCGCGGTTCGCTGGTGCTGGTCAACGGTCGACGTTGGGTTCAGTCGTCCACCTTCGGCGACGGGACGGTGAACCTGAACGGCATCCCGTTCAACGCCGTGGAACGGATCGAGGTGCTGGCCGACGGCGCGTCCGCCATCTACGGCGCGGATGCCCAGGCCGGCGTCATCAACTTCATCCTGCGTTCGAACTTCGTGGGCGGCGAGACCAGCCTGCGCCAGGACATCGGTGCCAACGACGGCGATGTCCTGAGGTTCGATCAGACCCTCGGCGTGACCTGGGACGGTGGCCAGGCCATGGCAGTGGTCGGCTACCAGGAGAACGAGGCCGTGAACCGCCAGAAGGCAGGCTTGACCACGCTCGATTTCAGACCACTAGGCGGCGCGGACCAGCGAGGCACGTTTGCCACCCAGCCCGGCAAGGTCGGGTACGGCTTTCCGGGGAGTTTCTTCCAGTTCATCACCCTGGGAACGCTGCCTGCCGGGGATGACGGGACGCAGGGAGTCGCCGGACGCCTCTCGCCCGCGAACCTGATCCCGTACGACTCCGCGCTGAACGGCGCGACCGCTGTTTCCGACACCTTGACCGCATACCTCCAGGTCAGCCAAGCGCTCAGAGACGGCACCGTCGAACTCTACGGCGAACTGAATTACGCCGAGAGGAATTCCCACACCACGGGAACCCCGCTCGCGGGCGTCTTCACGGTTCCACACACCAACCCCTACAACGACGTGCCGCCGTTCCCGCCCTTCGCGGTCTCGGTCGGCTACGTCTTCGAGGCGGAGACCCTTGCGGGGTTGATGCCCCCTCGCAGCAACGAGGGCAGCCAAACCAACACGACCACCACCCTCGGCGCAACCGCCGAATTGCCGTGGGCGGACTGGAGTCTCGACTATTCCACCACGTACGGTGCCGAGGACGCCTATTTCGGGTTCGTCGCGGGCAACACCGAGCTGTTGAACCAGCGCCTCGCGGGCGTGGACGCCAACGGCGACCCGCTGCCGATGGATGAGATCATCAACCCGTTCGGAGACGGCTCGGCGCAAAGTCCCGCCGCCGTCGCAGGACTGATCGAACTCGCCACCGGGGACGGCCCCGGGGGCGCCAACACGAACACGGCAAGCCAGCGCGGCCACCTGCTCACTATGGACGGCGGCCTGTTCGATATGCCTGGGGGTAGGTCGCAGCTTGCGCTCGGCGTCGAGATCCGCACGGAAACCCTCGACTACACCACGGACCCGTCGCGCAGAACACTGATCATCGTCCTGAAGCCGGAGCGCGAAGCCACGTCGGTGTTCGGCGAGTGGAGCTTTCCGATAGTCGCCGAACACAACGGAATCCCCGGCGTCCATTCGCTTGGCGCGAAGCTCGCGATCCGTTCCGACGACTATTCCTTCTCCGGCCCGTTCGACGGCCCGGACGCCCCGTCGCGCGGAAAGTCCTTCAGCCACACCTCTCCCAAGGTGGATATCGCCTGGCATCCCGTCGAATCGTTGAAGATCCGGGCGTCCTGGGGCGAGTCCTTCGTCCCGCCGCTGACGCGCAACCTTTTCTCGTCCACGAACGGTCCGTTCAACTTCATCCGGGTCGTGGATCCCGAGCACCCCGAGGCCGGGTTGCAGTTCCCGGATGCCTATTTCACCGGAAATCCCGACCTGACCCCGGAAGTCGCCGACAATCTTTCCGCCGGTTTCGACTGGGAACCCTCAGGGCTGCTCGAAGGGTTCTCGGTGGCGGCGACCTACGTGGACATCGACATCACGGACCGCGTCGGAAGCGGCAC
>JAPPKV010000073.1:2359-3478 GCA_028819775.1 Gammaproteobacteria bacterium
CCCCACGACGTCGACAGCTACCTGACCTTCGATCTCACCGGCTCGTACGAGTTCGGGGAGTCGGGCTGGCAGATACACGCCGGCAGCAGGAACCTGTTCGATGCCGATTTTCCCTTCTTCAACGGAGCCGGGACTCCTTGGGATCCCCGGCGTGTCGACACCCGAGGCCGAATCGTCTACCTGCAGGTCAAGAAGGCCTACGACCTGCCGTTCTAGGAGAATACCGATGATCAGAACCATGTTAGGGGGCATCGCGACGGTGGCGGCGCTGTCACCACTGGCCGCGGGGATCGAGTTCTTCGAAGGCAGTTGGGACGACGCATTCAAGGCAGCCGAAGAGAACGGCCAGCTTGTCTTCGTGGATGTCTACACCGAGTGGTGCGGACCCTGCAAACTGATGGACGCCAACGTCTTTCCCAAGGATGCGGTCGGCGACTATTTCAACGCCCGTTTCGTCAACATCAAGCTCGACGCCGAAGACGAGGATGTGAACGGTCCCGAGATCGGCGATCGCTACGACATCAGCGCCTATCCCACCTTGCTGTTCCTGAACCCCGACGGGTCCGAGCTCGGGCGCGGCGTGGCGGGGCTCGAGGTCGAACAGTTGATCCAACTGGCCAAGGAAGCCACGGGAGAGGCGTCGAGTGGATTCGGGGAAATGGCCGCGAAGTACGACGCCGGGGAACGCGATCCCGCCTTCGTCCGCGCGTTCCTGGAGACGGCGCAGGTCGCAGGCGCGAAGCTACACGGCGATGTCGAGGCAATGGTCGCGCACCGGGAACGGATGGCACCGGTATTCGACGAGTACTTTGCGAGCCGGGACAAGGAATCCCTCGTCAACGCCGACGACTTCGCGGTCATCGGCGCTTACAAGAGCAAGGTCGTGCGCGGCGATCCGGCAGTCGAGTTCGTCATCGACAACTACGATGCCTTCGCCGCGGTGGCACCCGAGAACGCCGTCGCGGCGTTCGTGCTGGAGTCCAACTACTACACAGTCCAGGGCCTTGCCAACGCTGGCGACGACGCCTATCTCGGACAGCTCGACATGCTCGATGGACCCCTGCGTCGTGCGGCCGAATTCCAGCGCGACCTCGAACCCGACAGCCCGTTGCTGCGGGA
>JAPPKV010000383.1 GCA_028819775.1 Gammaproteobacteria bacterium
GGAGCCTCAATTCAGCCAACTCTTCAACCCCAGCACGAATAAGCCGGGCTGAGACCTCGCTCGGCTCAACGCCCATGATCCGCGGCGCGTTTAGTACCGGTATGTCAGCCGCCTTCGCCAACAACGCGCTCAAGCCATCCATGTCCCCTGCGTTGTGCACCATCGGAATCTCTACAAGCCGATCCAGACTTTCCTCCGACGTGTTCATTGTCCGGCCCGTATTACCTGCGTGGGCCCAGTCCGGCGCCCACGCCGTGAATGCGCGTACTCCGAACCGCGGCCACCACCCGGGGAGAGACAGGTCTGCGTAAAGGTCATAGGGCTTGACCGGGTGGACAAATTTTAGTTCTTGCTCTTCCGCGTCGAGCACAGCTTTCGGACCAAGTAGCCAACCGAAGCTCGGAGGCGTCTCCCGCCCCTCAGATCTCTGTGAGTCTCCCGATTCCCGTACCGTCGCCGGCTCAGCGAAACCGACCACCACTGGCGCCATTTCGAGCGCGTCCGCCCTTCCGATCACCGAGCGCAGCGCGCCGATATCTGCACCAGCTCCAGCACCCTGCCCCGGCAGCATCCCTGCGATCGAACCGACCAACGATACCGTGTCTGCGGCCCTCGCTAACGTCGACACCGCCTGTACCCGTTCCGCGGGCCTGACGTCATAGGCAGCGACCCGTTGGGTTGATCCGCGGATCGCCTGCAGGAACCTACGCGGAACACGAATGCCCAAGTTGCATACACTGCTCCGGCCTCCGACCGCTTCCAAGACACCGTTGGCAGCGTTTCCCAGATCTGCAAGACCCGCCGCGAAGGTCCGTTGGAGGTACTGCTCGATCTCCGACACGATGTTTGTTGCGTCAGACCCCTCCGTCGAACTCAAGTGCCTGATAGACTCCTCAATCGAATCGGCAATCGTACTTGCGGACAGTTGCCAGAGAGCCAGTATGTCGATCGACTTCTCGACGGCCTCCTTTGTCGTGAACCCCTTCACGTCTGGATATCCGCGTTGTGCGAACCTGCCGGCTTCGTCGTCTCGCAGCGAGTCGATGTCGCAGGTGGCGTCTAGAGAGTGTCCAGACTCACGGATACCCTCCTCCGCGCCGTTGAGCGATCTGACAAGGTCGTCGAGAGAGTCCGGATCCGAATCTATACGGTCGAGGACCGAAACGTCTGACCCCGTCGGCAGCGCAACACGGACGTACCAACATCTCTCCGGCGAGAGCTCGGTCGTCTGCAAGCCGGCGCATGGTCTATCTCCTCCGGTCTCCCCCCATTTGGGTAACTCAAGATAGCGGAGGTCGTAATACTGGGACAAGGCCATAAACCGCCGTGCCGTCCGAATCCGAGGGTCCGTCCTATCGGGATCTTGCTCTGGAGGCAAGTTGATACTGCGGTTTACATACCCGAGCCACGTTCGATAAATCTGAACAACACGCGGCGATTGTGCGTTATCGAACACTGGCGGCACGATCTCCATGCGCAGAATGCCGAGAGTGTCTTCGTAGCCCTCCTCACCTGGTAGCACTGTCGCTCGCACCTGCAGTCGGACCAACGCGTTGCCGTCCAAGTCGTGAAGCTCGTCCAAACGCGTTCGGTTGATTACGTTCTTGATCGTATCGCGACACGCCATTTGGTAGTTGAATTTATCGATTACATTGACATTGTCTATTTCCCGGTCCATGGGCGCGACGTCGCCCTCGGCCGTCAGCAATTCAGTCAGAACTTTCTTGGTTGCTTCTAAGAGCTCAAGGATGGACTTTGATTCGGGGGCTTCGACGTCGGAATCGACTGTTACGGGTTCTATTGGTTCCGCTATGTCCTCGATGGTATTCTGTTTCTCCAACTGGTCTCTCAGTAGTTCGACGTTGCGTCGGGCTTGGGCGAGCCGCATTTCGGCCTGAATTTTGGCTACTTCCTGATTGATTTCGCCAATCTCCAAGGCGCGCTGGTAGTTCGCACCTTCTGCGGGATCAACCGCCAGTTCGATACCCGCGGAGAGCGACTGAACTATCTGCAACTCACGGATAATCTCGGCGGTCACATCGGCCTTGTTGCAAAGAGCAAGCACCGAATTAACGAATGTCAACTCGGCGCGTCTCTCGTTGATCAGATGCTCTCTTGGGAACAACTTTGGATCGGAGAACTGGATGACACCACGCTAGCTACGGAGCGTAGAGTTCCGGTCGCTGTCTCGTTGGAAATCTGAACGGATAACAGGCGCGCGAGTATCTGATGAGTCCCTGTCTTTTGGACAACTCAAAGGCGTAGCCTAAGCCTAGGGCATAGCCCGTTGGTTGTCAACCGGCCGACGCTTTGCTTCGTACGAAATAGAGTTCACGCCGCAGGGCGCACCTCGGTGACCTCCACGCTGAAGCCGAGGCGCTGTAGCCGCTTCATGTGATGGTGCTTGAGGTGATCCAACCGCTGCCGATCATAGAAGTCTTCGCCCAGATCGTCGTAGGTGATCTGGTGCTTGAGGATAAAGTACGCGATGGTCAGGATTTGATGGCCGGGCGCCACAATCGCTCGGTTCCTCCCCGACGGGCGACCAGCCGTCGGTACCGGGCTGACAGGTAGGTGTGCTTGGTGCGCGAGGCCGCCCATGCCGCCTCTCCCAAGGCTGCGCGCAGCCAGCGGTTGCCTTTCGCCGTGGTGCCGCTCAGGCGCTTGCCGGCGCTCTCGTTGTTGCCGGGGCACATTCCCGCCCATGAAGCCAGGTGGTGCTGATCCGGGAACTGGTCCATGTCAGTACCGATCTCGGCGAGGATCGCCTTGGCGGTCACCTCGTTGATACCGGGAACCCGGTCCAGGAGCGGGATGAGTGCGAAAAAAGGCTGCACCTGCTCGTCGATGCGCCGGTCGTAGTCGGCGACCATCCGGTCCAGGAACTCGATGTGGGCGCGGTGCTGAGCCAACAGGAACCGATGATGGTCGGTCACCCGGCCGTGTAGCGCCTGTTCCAGTTGTTCGCGCTTGGTCTTCAGCCGTCCGCGCGCAAGCGCAGCCAGCCTCTGCGGATCCTGCTCGCCGTCGATGATCGCGCCCACCATGTCCCAGCCCGACTTGCCCATCACGTCGGTCGCGACCGAGGACAGCTTGACGTTGGCGTCCTCCAGGACCTTGTGCACACGATTGGACCACCGAGCTGCGCTCGCCCACGAGGCGCCGTCGCCCCCGCGTCAGATCGCGCAGCTCGCGAATCGGTCTGGGCGGGATGAAGCTGCCCCGCACCAGACCGTGCTGCAGCAACTGCGCAAGCCAGCGGCAGTCCTGCACGTCGGTCTTGCGTCCCGGGACGTTCTTGATGTGCTTGGCGTTGACCAGCACGACATCGAAGTCCGCCTATAGGAGTGCTTGACCCGCCCGTCCACCCCGAGTAGAACACTCTTCAGCGAGGACAGAGTCCTCAGCGATTAACCCGGCTTATTCGTGTAGGAGAGGAGAAAAAGTAGGCGCGTCCGCCGATTT
>JAPPKV010000253.1 GCA_028819775.1 Gammaproteobacteria bacterium
CAAGCAGCGCCCATTGATCCCAGACCCAGAACTGCGACGAAGAACCGAGAAAGCTGCGAGGGTGGCACTTGGCTCATGCTGCACAACGCCGCGATGAACGCGACAGCGACCGATTGAATCACCAATACCTCGTCGAACAGGAGTCCCTCCTCAGGGCTCTTCACAAACGAGTGGATGAGCGCCACTAGGGTGCCCAGGACCAGCCAAGGGAGTGACACCCAGACGCCCCGGACGGCTGCCCGGCGACCGAGGTCCTTGCGGTTCGCCGCGATGCCGAACGTCCATTCCCTTGAGAGTTGGACGTGCACCATGAACCGCCAGCTTAGGAGGATGTTGCCAAGGGAAAGGAACCACATAAGCACGAAGAAGGACTCGAGCATCCAAGGGCCCAAGTACCACGAGGGAACCAACAGAAGGAGCGCTCCGCCGATGGTCGCCACGCCGATCTTGAGTTCCTCGGTCGGGAATCTGCCGAACGCGACTGCCGGTTGCCTGACTTCGCGGAGTCGAGTTGGTGACAGCGTCAGGGAACGTCGTAGCCGGAAAGATATCAATCCGCCTCCCGCAAGCGCCCCGAGTTGAAACCAGACCTCCGAGAGGTCGAACGATATTGCGAACACCAGGACCAGCATGAACAAAACGGCAAAAGGCAACACCATTGTGACCACGATGGCTACGGGAACGCGCATCGCCCCCAATGTTGCCGCGACGGCGACTAGCAGGGCCGGCCCGATGGCAGGAAACGGGTTGCCGAGCCACCATGACCAGAGCGCACAGAGGGCCGTGGCCGATCCGACAGTCGCCAAGCATAGGAGGAACAACGATTGGCCGTAACGGGGCACAAGGACGGTAGCCGGCCAACTGCGCAATTCGCCAAGGCGTCCTCCCACGAGGCATCCGATAGCTCCGACGACGCACAACAGTACTGGGTCGCTGGCGGCGAAACCGCGATCCAAGGCTGACAGGGCCAACCACAACGCCACAATGGAGCTCGTTGTCCATGCCTCGATGTGGAATGCGCGCAGAGGCTCGAAAGTACGCGCGATTTCGGCGGAGATGGCTCGCAGCGTCTGGAACCACGAACTCTTGCGGCCACCGCGTCTCGAGTCGCGAGTCATTCGATCATCTCCCAGCGTGCCACGCCCCGACCGCCGAGAACTGCCGACAAGGCGGCGAGGCTGAGTAGCACGACAACGAGAATGCCGATTCCGATGGAGTCGGGTGAGAACGGCGCGAGTCCGGCCAAACATGCCCCGGCGATGCCAACCAAGGCGACCCACGGCACAGAGTACCGGCGCACAGATCGTTGCAGCTTGCGGAACCGCATGCCTGCCAATGCGGCGGCGAGCAGTCCGGCATAGAGCACCAGCAATTCATCGAACAGCGTCTCACCTTTGGGCACGGAGTCCCGAGATGCATGCACAAGAACACCGGCGGCGCCCACTGGAAGCGACGTAACGACGCGCAGGACGATGGGGACGGATGCTTGCCTCCCGGCGACCGTTCGGGAGCGCCGGCCCGCGAGCAGCCAGTTCCATCTCAGCCGCTGTGGCAGTGACCGAAGGCTGTCGGCAAGGGATGCGGCAGTGAACAGGGTCCAGAGGCCGCCAAGCAGGCCCACCGCGAGGGCCGACTGCCAGGCCGTTGGAATGACGAGCCAAACGGCGACGATGATCCCCAGAACGACGATGCTGGCTTGCGCTTCGGTCCACACTTCCTCGCTCCACCGAACGGCATACCGCGTTCGATTGAAGAACGCGGCCTCGGGGACGCTCCCAGGCTGCGGGGGACTGTTGAGACCCCGGCGAACCAACGCGAGCACCAATCCAGCGAAACCGATTTCGACGATTTGCGGCCAATCGTGCGAGAACGTGCCGTCGAGATGTCGGAGCAATACGAGGACGCCCCCTGCGGCGAACGCCCAGGGGCTCAAGGTGTCGACGAACGAAGGACCGAGGTGCGCGGACCACGGCGGTCTATCGACGAGACCGAAGAAGATGCCGCATCCGATGACCAGTGCCGGACCGATCAGCGGCATGGGGTTCCCGGCGAACCAGCACACTGCGAGGCCCGTGATACCCACGGATCCAATCAGGATTGCGCCGGCGACGAACAACGATCCGCTGAATCGCGGCGCGAGGATCGTACCCTGCCAATCGTGAATGCGGCGTACGGCGAATCCCACGACGAGGCCACTCCAGGTGAGGCTGGCAGCCAGCGCATAGTTCGTCGTGGCAACGACATCCTCCGCGAGCCATGGGAGTGCCCAGGTGCCGGCGACGGGAACGGCAAGCCACAATAGGGCTCGGTCGAAGGCTCGCAGTTGCAGCACGACCGTCATTTGGCCGTCACCGCCAGGAACAGGTCTTCGAGCAAAGTCCGCTCGACGCGAACGCTGGCCGACAGACAGCCGTCGTGGGGATCCCAGATCCAACAACGGTTGCCGTGTGACGCAAGGATCTTTTCCCGAGGCAAGGGCGGCGGTGTGTCCAACGTCGCCACGCCGACGCGTTCCCTAATGTCGTCCAACGCTGCATGGCAGGCGATCCGCCCTCGATGGAGGATCGCGATATGCGAAGCGATGCGTTCGATGTCGCTGACGACGTGGGTCGCGAGCAGCACGGTCTGGCCTCGGTCCGCGTTCAGTTCCACCAACGCCCCAAGGAAATCGCGCCGGGCGGTTGGGTCGAGACTCGACACCGGTTCGTCGAGCAGCAGGAGATCGGGTCGGTGGCCGATGGCCAGCAGGACGGCCACCTTCTGCCGGTCGCCGGGCGCGAGTTCACGGATGCGGCGGTCTTCGAGCCGCCATTCTCGCCTAAGGCGGTCTACCAGGTCGTAGTCCCAATGGTCGAAGTGAGCGCCCACGAGAGCGAGGCAAGCATCCACCTTCATCCAGCCGAAGCCGGAGAAGCGCTGGGGAACGTAGCCGACGCGGTTGCCGACCTCCTTCGGCCAGTGGGGCGGTGCGCTGCCTTCGCCGAACATCGTTGCGCAGCCCTCGCGCCCGGCAAACGTCAGTCCCAGAACGACTTCCATCACCGTTGTCTTGCCGCTGCCGTTGCGTCCAAGCAATCCGGTGATGGTTCCTGGTTGGAGTTCGAGGCTGAGATCCCGGAGCACATCGGGTGAGTCGGGCCCGTACCCGGCGTGAAGGCCTTCAATCGACAAGGGGACGGCCTTCATGCCGAAATACCGGTCGTGACGCCGTTCATTGGACGATCTCCGCGGAGGCCACCGAAGCGCCGCCGAGTACGCAAACGTAGATGACGAACGGGAGTAAGCCGGCCAGTCGCAGCCACCGGACGGATCGGAGCGCAAGGGCGACCTTCATCGAGCCGTAGTCCCCACGAACAGGTCTTCGAGCACGATCGGCTCCACCCGTACATCCGGCGCCAACCCGCACTCGTCGGGGTTCCACACCCAGTGTCGACTTCCTTGGGCGGCGA
>JAPPKV010000442.1 GCA_028819775.1 Gammaproteobacteria bacterium
TGCCGTCTCGCCCTCGCCGCTGTCGATGAGGGACCGTCCGAGCCAATACCGCCACCGGCCCTGGGACGCCATTTCCGGGGGCAACGCGGTGATCCACAGGATGGCTTCGGGCCACAGGCCGTGGCGGATCAAGCCCTCGGCAACCCGTTCGGTCAGGGCGGCTGTATAGCCGATCGGTCCGTCGTCGGGGACAAGGCCCGCATTGGCCGCCTCGGCCATCATCTGGCTCTGGATGGACCGGCGCTGTTCCGGTGCGAAATCGTAGCTTTGCCGGGCCTCGCGCCAAACCCCGAGCGCGCGTTCGACATCCCGTTTCGCGTATCGGACGATGCCGTGGCCAAGCGCACGGCGGCCAAGCTCGTTGTCGGCGAAGCGCGACAGCGAGCGCACGAGTTGGGGCCTGACATGGGCGTCGTAGGTCAAACGGGCGGCACCGGCATTCGCGCGGTCGAAGAATCGGAGCAGGTAACGCGCCAGGGTCACCTCGTTTTCGCCGAGGGCCAACAGGAGCCGTGTCCAGGCCGTCTCCTGGTCAAGTCGCCCGGCGTTGATCCAGGATTGGAAAGCGGGATCGCACTCGTCGGGTTGCGAGCGAGGCGAGAGCCACAACCCAGGAACCTGCTGATAGGCCTCTTCGGGCCGGCCCGAGATGATCAGGGCGCGTAGGTAGTGGCAGCGGGCAACGACGTTGTAGGTTGGTTCGTAGTTGTCGAGATAGGTCTTCCAGCGGCCGTTGCTTGCCTGGCTCTCCAACCAATGGTCGAAGAAGGCGTCCTGCAGGGGGGTGCCGGCGAGTTCGGCTCGCACCTCCTGGGCAAGCTTCGTGCTCAAGCCCGACGCTCGACGGCGTGCATCGTAGAACACCAGGTACGGCCGCAGCGCGTAGTCGGCGAGTTCGGCGAGTCCCTCCCTGTAGTCGCTACGGCGACCGGCCCGGGCGGCATACGCAGCCCGCCGGTAGGCCATGCGGCGTTCGTAGAGACCGGCCTCGTCGAACAGGGCAGGGGATGCACGGACTTCCAGGGCATCGTGGCCCAGGGATTGTCCGTCGGCTGCGGGGGTGCAAACCGCGGCGGCGACTATGACCGCACCGATTCCAAACGCGTTGGCGGCGTTGTCCCGTCCCGATGTCCTGAAGTTCACGTAGCGGAGCGCCCCTCAGTCAAACCAGCGACTTACGCATCGTCTTCCTCGGGGGCGACGTCCCGCCCAACACGGACCGCGAGCACGTCGCAGGATGCCCCGTGCAGCACCCCGTTGGCGGTGGAGCCCAACAACAGTGCCAATCCATGCCGGCCGTGGCTGCCGACCACGATCAAGTCCATCGCTTCGCCCTCGGCAATGCGGTGGATTTCGCTCTCGGGACGTCCGAAGACCAGGTGGCGGCGGGTTTCGGGCACATCGAAATGCCCGGCGAACTCCGCGAGGTGGGCACAAGCCTGTTCGTGGATCTGGTCCTGCACCGAGGAGAGATCCATCGGCACGTCGCCGCCGTAGGCGAGACTCAAGGGTTCGATCACGTGGACGATGTGCAACTCGGCACCGGCGGATGCGGCCAGCGCGTGGGCTCGCCTCGCCACGCGCCGACACTCTTCGGTCAGGTCGACGGCCAGGAGAACTCGACGATAGTCGGCCATACCCGTGTTGCCCCCGTTCGGAATCGGCGCGACCATACACGCATCGCGGATGCCGCCACAACTAGCCGCGCTGAACGCGTGCGCGCAGAACGCGAGCCGCATCGGAAACGGTTGTCCCGCCTTGGTTTGGATCGTCATCTGCATCGTGCTCGTCGCGGCCATCGGACCGATCTTCTGGCTCTTGCCGTCGAAGCGGGACCGGATGCAAGGTCAGCTGCGCTCGGCGGCTCGGCATGCCGGATTGGTCGTCGAGATCGCGGCTCTGCCGAAGGTCGATTCCCGCCCCGAGGAACGCGTCTCCGCTGGCGGGAAGCCAAGGGATGCGACCATCGATTGTGTGGCCTATCGACTCGCGCTTCCCCGTCCAATGCCGAATGCGCCGGTCTGGCTGCTGCTCCGGTCTGACCGCGAGAACCGCTACCTCAAGGGCTGGACGACGTTGTCGCCACCTAGCCGATTGCCGGCCATGCAAGCCGCGTATTGGCGTGACATAGCAGCGGTCCTCGACGGTCTGCCCGGTGGTTGCGCGGCCGTGGCAGCCGATACGCGATACGTCAGTTGGTACGGCCGGGAACGTCTTGACGGCGACAGTCCAGAGACGGTGGTGGCGGGCATTCTAGAGGGTCTGCGGGTGATCGGCGAACTGCATCGTGAACTTGGCGCAGGCCCGCCGAATAGGTCCCGCTAGCGACGAACTGATACAACCGCGAAGGTTGACAGGGCCGGAAACCGGCGTATATATGCGCCGCCAAACCACGACCGACGGGCCGCTAAGTGGTTGCAGCCCACCCGCGCCCGTCCCCACAACGAGAATAAGGAGCCTCATGGCCCGCTCCCTGGTGATCGTCGAGTCGGCCACCAAGGCCCCCACCATAAACCGCTATCTCGGACGCGACTTCGTCGTCAAGTCCAGCGCCGGACACGTCCGCGACCTGCCGGCCCGGCGTAGCGTTGTCGATCCCAAGGAACGTGCCCAGCAGCGTGCCAAGGAGGCGGCCAAAACCCGCAAGCTCACGCCGAAGCGGCGCGAGGAATACCGCCGGCAGCGCGCGCGCTCGCAGCTAGTCCGGAACATGGGCGTCGATCCGGACAAGGGCTGGACGGCGACCTACGAGGTGATTCCCGGCAAGGAAAAGGTCGTTCGGGAACTCCAGGCACTCGCCAACCGGTCCGACCTGGTGTATCTGGCAACGGACTTGGACCGCGAGGGCGAAGCCATCGCGTGGCACCTCACCGAAGTGCTGGGCGGATCGCCGGATCGCTACCGTCGGGTCGTTTTCAACCAGATCACGAAAAACGCCGTCGAGGAAGCGTTCTCGAATCCCGGCCGGATCGACGAGAACCGCGTCAACGCGCAACAGGCGCGCCGCTTCCTGGATCGGGTGGTCGGCTTCGAACTGTCGCCGTTGCTGTGGACGAAGGTGGCGCGCGGTCTGTCCGCCGGACGCGTCCAATCCGTCGCCGTGCGGCTGGTCGTGGAGCGCGAGCGCGAGATCCGGGCGTTCACGCCCGAGGAGTACTGGGAAGCGTTCGCGGATCTCCTTCGCAACGATCCTCCCGCGAAGGACGAGTCGCCCGTCCGGTTCCAGGTCGTCAGGGAGAGCGGCAAGGACTTCCGTCCGACCAATCAAGCCGCCGCAGAGGAGGCGGTTGCTCGCTTGCGCGACCGATCGTTCTCGGTGCGCGACCGGGTGGACAGGAACACGACGACCCGGCCGCCGCCGCCGTTCATCACGTCGACCCTGCAGCAGGCGGCTTCCGCGCGCTTGGGATTCAGCGTCCGCCGGACGATGACCGTCGCGCAGCGGCTCT